>JAYSSK010000195.1:0-30723 GCA_043720595.1 Acidimicrobiia bacterium | reverse complement strand
CGTGGCAATCGCTGCATTGAGCTTGAGCGTGTACTCACGGGCAAAGTCAGAAAATCCTCCTCCATACAAGAGGTCGCAAGCGGCCCCAATGTTGGCCGGGGTAATCTGCGGGTAGCCGAGCACCAAGACGAACCGATCCGGGTTCGCCGCTTTCAACAGCTTCAATTCCGCGTCCAGGACGGTATTCGATGTTAGGGACTGGATGTTTTGCAAGGCCCGCTGCTTGTAGCCAGCATCGCAGAACCTTGGGCCACGCGTTACGCAGTATGTAAATACATCTCCTGTGGCCACGTCATTTCGTCCTATCAAGACCGTCAGAAAATCCGTGTTGGATCCGGCAGCAGAGTCATCAACACTACGATTTTGCAGCCCTACACCCGGAACCGGCGTCCTCGAAATGTTCCGCGTGGTTGCACCGCCACAAGCGTCATCAAAGAACCGACCATTCACCCCACCAGTCGCAAACGACGCAATTGTTTGGTCCCCATACCAATACGGCTCAACGTTATGGGAGAAAGCTTCCGGGCCTGTCGTACACGCCCCGCTCCGACCAAGCCACTGCGTGGTTGCGAACGAATCGCCAATCGAGACGTAATCAATCGCTGGCACCCGTTTAACAGTTCGAATTGCTGACGGTTCGCTGCGCTCAAAGCTGCCGTTACGATTCTCATCGATCCACACTCGGACCGTATCCATACCAAGTCCAAGACCGTTGTAAGCCCAAACGGCTGACCCAGTTGGAGTAACCGACTGGTAGTTGAACGATGGGCAAACATTGCCGCTCACAGCCTGAAACACACAAACCCGGTCGCACCCGTAGACGGCCCCGCCACCACCGAAAACCCAAGCTGCGTTCCCGTCGGGAACACGTTCGACACATAAGCAAAAGTCTTCCCGTTTCGAACACTAACGTCGGTGCCTAATTGCACCTCAGGCCCGTGGTGAGCCCGGACACGTGGTGCCGGCAACGCCCTCGGATAGATCGCAACATGCGACAGATTCCCCTTCAACGAAGTCAACCGACTGTCACACGCGGAACCATCTCGCCCCAGCGCAGCAGGATCAGGCGCACCGTCATACAAAACTGATGTGCCTGCACTTGCCGGTGCCACAACCGACGCTGCGAGTTCACCGTCCACATACAACAGCGAACGGGCTCCTGAACTGGTGACCTCATGAACCCCGACAAGGTGATGCCATTCACCATCGGCAACCGAAAGACCACCAGTCACGATATTTCGATAGCCAGTTGGACCAAGATTCGTCTCAAACGACGCCCGGCCACCAGTGACCCACAACAGGTACCCGTAGAACCGTTGTCGAAAAATCACGCCGTCCGGGTCGGTGGTCTTTACCCACGCTTCAACAGAAAACGACCCCGCAGGTTGAAGCCGTAAACCATCAAACGAAACACCAGTGCACAAACCCGAGGGTTGAACTCTTGTGGCGTTGCCATCAAATCGAGTCGCGGTACCACTCGCCCCAAAAGGATTACCCAAAACTGCCGACACGCCACCAACAGGGCTACCAGTTGTCGAACCCACCTCGTCGTGAATCGGGGTTCCCTGAACATCATTCAACGGCCAATATGCAAACGGAGTGTCGGACCTGACCAGACTGATGTAGTCGCTCTCGGCCAGGTCGACCGATGCCGTAGTAGCCGCAACAGGTGCTTGACGATTCGCCGAAGGGGTTTGCGGCACAGTCGAAGGTGCCGGCACAGTCGAAGAAACAGAAGGAGTCGTCACAGGTCGAGGAGGCGGTGTCGTGGGCGGCATCGTCTGGGCGACCGCCGGTTCACACAAAAGCACCAAAGCAACAAACAATCCGCTCCGCAATACCGTTTTCACCAGTGTCTCCTTCGAATCCGCGGTGCCCGTGCCACCACCACAGAACTTAGCCCTTCCCGGACAATGCAACGCTGCCATTCCCCCAAGATCGAGCCGAACGAGCTTGTCAAAGCTAACATCTCGGGGGCGGTCCCTCCTGCTGGCAGTCGGTCAACTACCTCTACTCAAAACGCATTCGGCCAACCTCCCTCACACAAGCGCGTCGCCACTCAGTCAGCAGGTGAATGTCGACACAGCGATCGAAACCCAAAACGACGCGCAGAACGCTCCGAACAGACACCGACGCACCGTTCCGTCGCAGGCGCCCGATAATGCTGCCTCCTCGGGAGACAAACCCACCCGGAATGACCGATATGTTCGGAGCGGTCCTCGCTGCCGTCCGCTCATGACCGTCTACACCGTGATCGTCGATAGAAGGGGAAGGTGCGCAATAGGTCAGGACCTCCGACTTTGCCGACGATGACCTGAGGTGTCGCACCAGCCCGTGGCGACCGTGACCGAACTTGCTCGTCCGGGGCTGATATCGACTGGTCCGCGTGGTGGTGTGCGATGTCGGTGATGAAGGAGGCATCGCAGCGTTGGTGACATCTGCCGACGTCATATTCGAGTCTTGTCAACAGCCACGGCGACAACTACAGATGTCGCCGTGGAGATCACTCCAGGCGCCAGAAACAACGAATCTCGGACGATGATATTCGTCATGCGTTCGGAACGCCGTGGCTTCCATCACGGTCGCCCCTAACCCGAGTTCACAACGCTCATGAACACAAAAAGGCACCCACGAGAACTGACCGCCACCGAAGCCGAAGCGATCGTGGCCGTATTCGACGACCACGACGACAACGACGACAACGACTACTCGGTCACCGACACCACCACTCTGGACGAACTTCGTGCCGCCGCAGCGTCACGACGCGAGGCCGAAGGGCGAATAGAAGCAGCGGCGCTCGCTGCACACCGAGCCGGACTCTCCTGGGGTGCGATCGGCGCCCAGCTCGGGATGACGCGTCAAGGGGCACGCCAACGCTTCGAACGCCTCGTCACCCGCTAACAGAATCCATGTTCACCTGCACATCTTGGCGCCGGCGATGGAGATGAGCGACTCGACCGTGTCGCGGATCGATGTGTCGAGATGCCGGAACGAAATCGGAGTGGCCGTGCGAATGCGGTCGTTGCGCAGCTCGCACCCTGCCCAGATGGCACGCAGTTCGGCTTCCCTGGATTGCACGCGTTCGCCGAACGGATCGGTCACGGTTGGCGGGACGTGCCCCAGCTCTGGGAGGAGCCGGCCGATCGACGCGCAGATGTCTTCTGCGTCCATACGATCTGTCGACCAGGCCAGGAACCGCTCTCCGTTGCGCACCAATGCGCTTTCGAGCAATCCGATGTGGCAATCGGCATCGTCTCGTACATCGACTGTCATCCACGGCCGGTATGCGGGGGTTTGGTTGTAGGCGCCGGAAAGCATCCCACCGATGATGCCCTGCCACGCTCCGGAAGCGTGGTGCGGTGCCAAGATCGGGCCGATGTTGTCCCCGGGGCAAACCGTGATGGCATCCCACCGCTCGGACCTGGACGCTGCTTCGGTGAACGCCTGCTGCGCCATGTTCTTGGAGATCGAGTAACCCAGCCCGCGGTCGGGTGTGCGCTTGGGGTTGCTCTCGTCGGGCACCCGGTCCTCGTCGATCACGGGGCGGCGAACGAGTTCGTTGATGTCGGCCTCGGCGATCACCGCAGCGATACTGGACGTGAGCACGACCCGGCGAACTGTCTCTGTGTGATCGATTGCCTGCACCATGTCTTCACACACGCGTGCGAGGTAGACAGGGTCGTCATAGGTGCTCACGTGTGCAATGTGCGCAAGGCCCGTGCAGCCTTCCAGCAGCGGCTGAATCGTCTCGGGACGATCGACATCGAAGTTGTGCAAGTTGAGCCGCGTGGATGCAAACGCAGGCATTGCGCGAAGAAAGCCTGTGCGGTCCATGTCGTCGATGTTGCGAACGCCTGCTCGCACCCGGTAACCGAGTGCGAGCAAGTTGGTGACAGTCCACCCGCCGATGTAGCCCGCAGCGCCCGTCACGGCAATGGTGTCACCCGGTTGAGTTGGAGGCATGTGGTTCCCCTGTAGTAAGCGAGCAGACGATGACGTTCAGATGATGAAACTCAGACGATGAAGCTCATCGTGGAGATGGCGCCGCTGCCGTTGATGAGGTGCACTGTTTTGGCGGCCATCTTGAGTTCGGGACCATCGGTGCGGATGCGATGCACGCAACGGCCGGCCCACGTTGTCATGGCGAACCGGTACTCCAGCAGCATAAAATTGGATGCGACGGTTGTGCTGGTGTCGGTCTGCTCGACGACTTCGAAGTTCGACACGATGCGGCGCATCTTCGACGGAGGGGTCTGGCTGTGCCGCGCACCGGTTTGCAGCTGCGCGACGCGTTTCGAGATACGTGGCCAGTTGTCGTAGATGTATGACACCTCACGGTCGGGGTCGGCACCCTCGCGCATCGGCACCCAATACAGCGCTTCGGGCTGGTACCAGAGCGCAAGCCATTCGGCGTACCTTGCTTCGTCGGCGAAACGCGCCTCGGTGAAGATGAAGTCGACCAATGCAGCGTCCACACTGCCCGACTGCGACAGTGAAGTCATGCCGCTGATCTGACCGGTGTTCATGGCAGTGGTGCTCATGCCATTGCCGATGCCCAGTGCCGCCAGAATCCACGTTGTGGGGTCTCGGCAGACTTGTCGTAGTTCTTCACGCCGGTGTCGTCGGTGATGTCGTCTTCAAGACCACGGCTGAGCGTCACCCATTCCGGGTTCTTCGCTGCAAGACCGCGGAAATTGCGAGCGCCGATCTCGCCGTCGTCGGCAATCAGAAAACCGCTCGGGCCCATGGCACCTTCGCAGCGTCGCAAGGTGCGGCTGTTGATCTCGGGGGCGCCATCCAGGAACGCAGGCGCGGTGTAGGCAACGCATGTGCCGGGGCTCAGTGGTTCGACGACCATGACGTTCATCTCTGCCAGGAACAGGTTGGGGAAGATCAGCGTGTGCGGTGGTCCCACCACCAGGCTGTGATGTGTTTTCTCTGCACCATAGGCAGCCTCCATCGCAGCCACATACGACGGAGCCTTTTCACGTGGCATGCGTCCGAACCAGACGAACTCTTCGTCGAGCTTGAGGTACTCCTCGGTGTAGTCGATCTCGCAATGTCCGCCGCCCATGTCTCGCACCACCACGTCGACCTTGCTCGGCTGATGCGACACCTTTGCCTCGCGCACCGCTTCGTACACGGACTGGTGCGTGAACAGCGCGTGGTAGCCGTCGACGTTGTTCTCCATCACCATCTTCCAGTTGCAGTCCTGCTGATGCTTCATCCATCCGGCGGTGAGCTGGATCTGCCCGGTTGGTGACAGGTTCGACAGCCGGTCGATGGCCGTGGTGGCGCGGCCGAGGTGTTGCAGCAGCGTGATGCCTTCTGCCGCCCAACTGGCGAAGACGAATCCACGATACGAGTCGATGCGGGGGCACTCGCCAAGCCCGAGCGCAGCGCGCACCTCGTCGTGGCGGTCGTGATAGCCCTGCTTCATCGGGATGGCGATGAGGCGGCCGTCGTTGGCGAACGTCCACCCGTGGTACGGGCACCTGTACGAGGTGGAGTTGCCGCTCTCGGCGTTGCAGATTTTGTTGCCGCGATGCGCGCAACGGTTGGCCATCACATGCACTTCGCCGTCCTTGGAGCGCGACACGATGATTGGCTGACGGCCCATCATCCGCGTGAGGTAGTCGCCCGGCTCGGGGATCTCGCTCTCGTGCGCGACGTACACCCAGCCCGTGGTGAAGAGCCGGTCCATTTCCGCGTCGAACACCTCTTGCGATGTGTACGCCGTACCGTGCACACGTGTGGGTTCCACGAGATGGCCGAAGCCTGCATGGTGCTCCGTGTGCTCTCGGTGCTCGGTGTCTGGCCGGGGCTCAACGATGGTCATGATGTTCCCTTCGAAGTGGTGCTGGAGGAGATGCTGGAGGTTATGCGTGAGGTGGTGCTGTCAACGCGAGTGACGGGACAGCGACATCGCCGACCAAGCGAAACGTGATGTCTGCTAGGTCGCCGATTCGGGGCAACTCGGCGCACGGTACTGCGGTGGTGACGATGATGCGGTGGCCGCTGGCCAGTTCGATGTCGACCACGGGGTACGGGGCGTGGGTCACGATGAGTCCGGGTTCTAGGCGATGCACCATCGTTGCTGAGTGAATGGTTCCAAGCGGTTCGACCGTATGCCACTGCCGGTCGGTCGACGCGCACGCGTCGCAACGGATTTGGCTGAGCTCCAGCACCGCGTCGCACGCAGCGCAGAACGGCATCTGCAGCGAGCCTTCGGCGCCGCCGCGATACAGCGGTTCGAGCACGCCCTCCACCACCGGTGCGAGCGACGTGTCGACAAGCCAGTCGTTCATCGTGGCAGTCATCGGTCTACGGCCCCCGGGGCTCCAAGGAGCAGCACAGCGTGGTGGTCCATGCGCCCGCCCAACCCGGTGACCAGGCCGACGGAAGCGTTCGGTACCTGGCGTTCGCCACCCTCGCCGCGCATCTGCACGATCCCCTCGACGAGCGGCGTCATGCCTTGCAGGTAGAACCCGGAAAGCTGCCCGCCGCCGGTGTTGAGCGGAAGCGATCCACCGGGCCCCATCGCACCGTCTCGCATCATCGCTCCGGCCGTACCCGACGGCGCCAGCCCGTAGTCCTCCAGCAGGCAGAGCGCCGTGATGGAGAACGGGTCGTAGATCTCCGCAATGTCGATGTCAGAACGTGCCCGGGCGGCCTGTGACAACGCTTCGTCCAGCGCACTGCGCGCATCGCCGCCGGTCCAAGACTCGGCCCCGGCCCTCCGCCGCCGCATCGGGTGGCGCTGCGCCATGCCCAAGATGTCGACCGTGCGCGACGCGTCCGGGCGATGGCGGCTGACCACCACGGCTGCGCCTCCGTTCACCGGCCGTGCGCAGTCCAGGACTCGCAACGGGGTGGAGATCATGCGGCTGGCGAAGTAGTCCTCGCATGACAGCGGAGTTCGTTGCACGGCCGCCGAATTTCCGGCGGCCCATAGCCGCCCTGTTCTGACAACGGCGCACAAGTCCTCCTCCGATCCGCCTGTCAGCGAAAGGTACCGTGAGGCCATCAAGGCATAGGTCGGAACGGACCCGAGCAGCCCGCTTGCCCGTTCCAACCCGCGCACGCCGTCGTTGCCGCCGCTCTGCGCGTACGTAGAGCCGGTGGACCCGCCGGGTTGCAATGGTGCATCGGCGAACACGCACACCACCGTGTCGGCCAAACCTGCGTTGATTGCCAGGGTGGCTCGTTGCACCATTGCGCTGGCGCTGGCACCCTTGATCTCGACATGCTCCAATAGGCGGAGATCGCCGAACCCGTCGTCTCGGGCCAACTGCACTCCCACGCGGTCCGGCCGCACTCCTTGCGACGACGCAACCAGCAGCCCGTCGACGTCCATCCGTGTCATGCAAGCGTCCAGCAAGGCTGCTGAGATTGCGTCGCCGGCGAGCGTTGCAGCATGGCCGCCAGGTTTCAGCGACATCACGGTGTGCCCCATCCCGATGATGGCTGCACCCGATGCAGCGGCCGTTGTCACGGGGGCGGTCATGACGGCTCATCGGGATGAGTGTGGTCGCCCGCATCCGAGGCATACGGACCGGTCTTCATCCAGTCGCGTCGTTGCTCGTCTGTGGCGTGGCACAGGCTGGACAGTTCGAGCGCATCGAAGTACGCGACCGTCCCGCTTTCGACGTCCTCGACGGCCAACCGAGGCCCCCGCGCCGACCGGTCGACAGAGACCCGGACCCACGCGAACTCGCTCATCAGCTCGATCGGAGGCTTCGGTGCGCTCTCGCTCGACATTGAACCTGACACTAGTGTCAACTTGCAGTCCGACGAAAGCCCAGGAGACTCCGTGTCGCCCATTCCAACGGTCCAGCTCACCCACCTCGGGATCTTCGTCAACGATCTCGACCGCATGACCGATTTCTACGTCCGTATGTTCGGGCTCGTGGTCAGCGATAGTGGGAACTTCCACGGGAAGGAATTGGCGTTCCTCACCGGGTCACCGTCGGAACACCATCAGGTGGTGCTGGTCAAGGGTCGTACCGGTGAGCAGACCACAAAGATCCTCAGCCAGGTGTCGTTCCGGGTGGAGTCGCTTGCAGATCTGCGGACGCTTGCAGACCTGTCGGTGGAGCTGGGCGCCACGGAGCTGGAGGCGCGTAACCACGCCAACAGCTGGAGCATCTACTTCCGTGACCCCGAATACAACTTCATCGAGATGTATGTCGTCACCCCGTGGCAGGTCCGCCAGCCGTGGCGTGTAGCGCTCGACCTGTCGCTCTCTGACGACCAGATTGTCGCCGAAACACTTCGTCTCATCGAGGCCGAGGGGGTTGGCATTGACCTAACGGCATGGGAGGCTTCCACGATCCAGCGCCTTGTTGCTGTTCGCAGTGGTGCGCCTGACCCTGGCGCTCTTCCCACGGCATCTGAAACGGAATCTCGATGATCGACCCCGCATTGGCCACACAACTTGCTGCAGAACTGATCGAGGCCGACCGCACCAAGACGCCAGCCCGGCAGATCTCGCAGCGCCATTCCGCTTTCACGGTCGAAGATGCCTATGCGATTCAGCGGGCCGGTGTCGCGCTGGCCGAGCAAAGCGGCCGGGTGGTCGCCGGTCGCAAGATCGGTCTCACATCCAGGGTGATGCAGCAGTCGGTCAACATCACCGAACCGGACTACGGCGTGTTGTACCGGGACATGTTCTACGGCGACGGTGCCACGATTCCGTTCGACCGGTTCATTGCTCCGCGTATCGAGATGGAGCTGGCTTTTGTGTTGCACTCTCCGCTGCGTGGACCTGACTGCAGCATCTTCGACGTGTTGCGCGCTACCGAGTACGTCACTCCCGCGATTGAAATACTCGATGCGCGCATACAGATGACAGACCCCGATACCAAGTCCACACGTACCATCGTCGACACCATTTCGGACAACGCAGCCGACGCCGGCATCGTGGTAGGTGGCCGCCCGGTCGGCCCATCCGAGGTTGACCTTCGCTGGGTGTCTGCGCTGCTATATCGTGATGGCGGAGTTGAAGAATCCGGCGTCGCTGCCTCGGTGCTTAACCATCCCGCCAACGGGGTTGCCTGGCTGGCCAACCGATTGTGGGGCCACGGGGTCGAGCTGCAACCTGGCCAGGTGATCCTCGCCGGTTCCTTCATCCGCCCGGTGTGGGTGCGCCCCGGAGACCAGTTCCATGCGGACTACGGCCCGCTCGGAACCATCGGGTTCACGTTCACCCGCCCTGCATGACGCGCTGTTGACCGACGGACACAGCGTGACATCGGTGATGTGGACTCCGCTGGAGTCTTGACGCGGGTGTCAAGTATCGTTGGGGATCGGAGCCGTGTGCTCTGCCGCCGCAAGGAGTTGCAGTATGGCCGTCGAACGGTTCCCGGTAGAAGCCAGTCACATCATGATGTTCGCCCGCGCGATTGGTGATCTCAACCCCGTCTACACCGATCCGCAGTCGCCAGACGCAGCTGAGTTCGGCGCCGTGATTACACCGCCCACCTTCACCATGGCCGGCGCGCAGTTCGATCCGGACAGCACTGTTCGGCCCAAGCCCGGTGAGCCGTGGTTCGGTTCCGCTGCAGAACCAAGCGGGGCGAAGCGCGAGGCAAGCGGTCGTCTGCATGCAGAGCAGCACTTCGAATACCACCGGCCGGTGTTGGCAGGCGAGGTGCTTACCGCCCGCGAACGGGCAGGAAAGTCCTGGACCAAAGAATCCAAGAAGGGTGGGACGCTCACGTTTGAGGAGAAGCATTTCGACTATTTCACGGTGGACGCAGACGAACTTGTCATCACCGCGACCATGGTGACCGTGGTCCCCTCGCCGGCCCCAGTCGCTGCTTCTGTTGCGGGTGAGTGAACGATCATGGCACTTTCCGCATCCACGCTCGCTGTCGGCGAGTCCCGCACCCAAGTAGTTGCCGAAAACCTCACCCGCACGCAGATCGTGATGTACGCGGGTGCATCGGGCGACTACAACCCCATCCACACCGATGAGATCTACTCCACCCAATCAGCTGGCTATCGCACCGTATTTGCGCATGGAATGCTCAGCATGGGCGCCACCGGAAAGGTCCTCACGGACTGGGTAGGCAATGGTCGTCTTGCCAAGTATGGGGTTCGCTTCGTCAATCAGGTGTGGCCGGGCGACACGCTCACCGCTACCGCCACGGTGACTGCCATCCGTGTTGCAGACGACGGCAGCTCCGTAGCGGATTTCAGCGTGCGCACAATCAACCAAGACGGCAAAGACGTGGTGGTCGGCACCGCCACGGCCCGTTTGGAACAATGACCCTGGCAGGCGATCGCGACGCCCTTGCATTCCTCGACCTGGAACGAATCGACAAGGACCTGTTCCGCGGCCAGCCTGGGCTGTGGCCGTCCGATCGTTCCACCCTTTATGGCGGCGAAGTGGCTTCGCAAGCGCTGATGGCTGCTGCACTGACCGTGTCTGATGACCGGTTGCCACATTCTCTGCACGGTTACTATCTGCGGCGCGGCGATCCCAAGCAGCCGGTTCTGTTCCGTGTCGAGCGTGACCGTGACGGCCGGTCCTTCTCGGCCCGACGGGTCGCTGCCGTGCAGAACGGCGACGTGATCTGGGAGATGTCGTGCTCGTTCCACGTGCACGAAGACGGGCCGATCTACAGCCAGCCGATGCCATCAGACCTCATCGCGCCGGAAGGCGCTTTGGCAGGTGCCAACCGCTGGTGCGAGATGCTCGACGTTCGCATCGGGGTGGCCGATTGCCCGGAGGGCACCACCTCCGACGAAGTCGACAGGCTCTGGATGCGTGTTGTCGAGCCAGTGCCGGACAACCCGGTGATCCACGCGTGTCTGCACACGTTCACCTCTGATGCGAGCTCTGGGTTTTCATCCCTCGCAGACCGTGGCATTCCACCCCACGGGCCGAGCATCGACCATTCGGTGTGGTTCAACCACGCAAGCCGGGCCGACGACTGGGTGATCTACCAGCTCACCCCGGCCAAAGTGAGCGGCGGGCGAGGTGTTTACACCGGAACAGCGCATGACCGCGCTGGCTACCAGGTGCTGATGTTCGCCCAAGAAATGCTGCTCCGCAGCTGAAGTACCACGGGCTGCCCGCCGTCGCATCGCAATACGCAAACTGGCTTGCGCAGCGCGCAGACGCCGTTTTCGACGTTTGACGGCCTCGAAAAGGGGTTTGCGTGTTGCGCGAGAGCCGTTTGCGTGTTGCGTGGGTTTGTCCGCTACAGGATGTAGCGCTCGCCGCTGGCGCGGACGGTGAGGTCGCTGATCGACACGCCCCACGGCTGATCAATGACGTGCAGAACCGCTTCAGCGATCTGTTCTGGCGTGATGGCCCAGAACCGCACGTCGTCGGGGTCCAGCAGCGCAGGTTCCATCGTGCCGCCGTAGTACGAATTCATCTGCTCGGATACTGTCTGGGCGTTCTGGCCGACCATGCCGATGGTGGCATCGGGGTTGATGATCGACCGGCCCAGCCGGGTTCCAAGCACACCGGTGGGGCGAACCGTTGACACCTTGATACGCCCCTGCGATTCCACCCGCAACGCCTCAGACAACACGTTTACTGCCGCCTTGGTCGCGCTGTACACACCAGACCCAGCGGTTGCGTAGTTGCCGTACGTGGACGAGATGTTCACCACGTGGCCACGGCCCTGAGAGATCATCTGGTCGTGCACCGCGGCAATGCCATGGATCACGCCTTTGATGTTCACATCGATCGCCGCGCTCCAAGCCGATGCAGCTGCATCGTGGTCAGCGAAGAAGGCAAGCGGCATCATCCCGGCATTGTTGACCAGAACATCGATCGCACCGAAGCGCTCGACCGCAAACACGGCCGCCGAACGTAACTGCGTCAGGTCCGTGACATCCGCAGCGCGGCCCTCTACGGCGAGACCATCTGCGCGCAGACGATCTGCAAGTGTAGCTATCGGCTTGGCTGCGACGTCGAGTCCCAACACCCGGGCACCTCTGCGCGCTGCCATCTCGACGATGAGCGCGCCAAACCCGCTGGCCGCGCCCGTGACGATCAGGACGCGGTCCGACAGGTGGTTCATGCAGGGATACCGACCATGTTCAGCAAGTTGTCGCGCAGGGCCAGGCGCATGTCGTGCTCACCTAACCCGACGAAGTCGCCGATCCACTTGCGGGGGGCCGACAAGCCCTCGGGATGGGGCCAGTCGGACCCCAGCAGCAGCCGGTCGGCACCATGCAGATCGCGTAGGCCTGGAACGCTGTCCTCGTAGAACGGGGCAACCCATACGTGCTGCCGGAAGCTCTCGACGGGGTCCTGCTTGAACTCCTGCGGCGTCTTGCCGTATGACGTTTTCAGGCGCCGATACAAATCGGGAACCCACGCCGATCCAAGTTCGATGGTGGCGATCTTCAAGGTTGGGTGCCGGTCGAACAGGCCGTGGCAGATCATCGCGGCGATCATGTCGTAAATGGGTCGTTCGATGGCGATGCCCAAGACTTCGGTGAGCGGTGAAGACTTCAGGCCGGTGAACCGCGCCCCCTCGCCCCACTCGGCCAGGTACTTGGTGTACCCAGCGTCGGATGCGTGAATGCAGACCACGATGCCAGCTTCGGCGATCTTTGCCCAGATGCGGTCGAACCGTGGGTCTGCAGGCGACGGTGGTCGGCCGTAGGGATTGCCAACGGGGCCGGCTCGCATCACGACGGTCTTGATGCCCACTTCCATCACCCGGTCCAGTTCGGCTTCAGCAGCAACAGGGTCCATGAGCGACAGCATGGGGCCGGTCATGATGCGACCGTCACGGTCGTAACCCCAGTCGTCTTCCAGCCAGCGGTTGTAGGCAGTGAAGACTGCCATTCCGGACTCGGGGTCTTCCTGCAACATCTCTTCGATGCCCAGACCCAGGCTCGGCATCAGCCAGGCAAGCTGCACGCCTTGTTCGTCGAGGCGGCTGATGCGAGCGTCGCGATTCTGGTACTCAGGCTGGATCGGTTGCATGGTGACGATGTCACGGATGGCCTTGCCGTCGTGATTCTGCGCCCGGAAATAGACCTCGAGCGAGCCAGGTGCCCCGACCGGATCGTATGTGGGGTTAGGAACGACCATGAGTTGTTTGCCATGGAGCAGCAATACGGTGCGCCCGTCCATCTGCACCCATTTCACGACGCTGCGGTGCTTCTTGTCGAGGTGGCGCGTCAGGCAGTCCTGTGCCTCGTAATAGTGCTGGTCGGCATCGCACAGGGCGTAATCGACATCGGGCTCGAGCCCAGGCTGGGCGGGTGATGCAGTGTGTTCGGCGGTGGTCAGCATGGTTGCCTCCTACGATGTTGGTCTTGACACTACCGTCAAGACCGGCCAGAAACCTTCGTTCTGACCGAGACGGTATATGCCAGGCGCATTTACCGATATGAGCTCGGCGTTAGGTTGCGAACTACATCGCTCGAAAGCCCCCATCGGAGCACCAAATGTTCACTCGACCGTTCCGCAAACCCCGCACCGGCTTGGGCGCTCGGCACGGCACGGTGATCGCCATGATCGTTGCACTGGCGGGTCTGTCGGCGGGCCCGCCTGTCGGGGCAGCGACCAAAAGAAGCGTCACGACGAAGCGCGCTACGACGACGAAGGCAACCACAAGCGTGGCCACGACGGCGGCACCAAAAGTCACCACGACGCTTCCCCAGCCATCTCGCGGTGGAACGCTGGTCGCTGCAATCTCTGCCGACCCGGGCCAGCTCAACCCGGCCATCACGACGTCCGGTGCGGTGCACTCGGCGTCCGAGCTGATGTACAACGGCCTCGTCGAGATCGACGACGCGGGAAAGCTTGTCCCGGAGTTGGCCGAAAGCTGGACGGTCAACAGCGGTGACTACACGTTCAAACTCCGCAAAGGAGTTACCTGGCACGATGGCGCGCCCTTCACGTCGGCCGACGTCAAATACACGTTCGAAGATCCCCTTCCGAAGTACCACGCTCGGGCGAGGGCGTCGCTGCTCGACGCGGTGAGCAGTATTGAAACTCCCGACCCGTTCACCATTGTGTTCCGGTTCTTCAAGCCGTACTCCGCGTTCCTGCAGCAGCTGAACGTCACCGAGGCACCAATTCTGCCGGCCCACCTCTACAGGGGAACTGATGCGACGCGGAACCCGTACAACTTGAAGCCGGTGGGAACAGGTCCGTTCGTGTTCGACTCCTACAGGCCCGGAGCCGAGCTTCGCCTGAAGGCCAACAAGGCATACTTCAAATCTGGTCTTCCTTACCTCGACGCTGTTGTTCTCCGGGTGATTCCCGACGCAGGAAACCAACTCATCGCCCTCGAAGCCGGCGAGGTGGACTTCCTGTACGGGGTCAACGGTGCTGACCTCTCACGCGTCAAGGCCAACAAGTCGCTCTCGACTGTGGAGACGCTGACGAACCCTGGTGGATCGAACTGCATCATGTCGGTGAGCTTCAACCTGGACAAGGCAATCTTCGCCGACCAGCGTGTCCGCCAAGCGGTGCTCCAGGGCCTTGACCGCAAGCAGTTCCTGGACCGCATCCTGTTCGGCCAGGGCAAAGTTGCGATCGCTCCGATCGCAAGCGGTATCGGGTTTGCCCACGCCAAAGACCTCAAGTTGCCTGGTTACGACAAGGCGGCCGCTGCAAGGCTGCTCGACGATGCCGGCTGGAAGCTCGCCGGGTCGGGTCCTCGGGTCTCTGACGGTGTCGCCGGAATCCGCAACGGCACCGCGCTGCGCTTTCGTTTCCTGAGCTTTCCGACGTTCGCCCTGTACGGACAGCTGATGAAGGCGCAACTCGCCGAGATCGGGATCGATGTACAGCTCGAGACACTTGACAACGCCCCGTTCGCCGACCGGGTTTTCGTCCGCCGCGACTTCGACACCAACGTCATCAGCTACTGCAACGGCACCGATCCGGAAATCGGTGTTCGGCGCATGTACGACGCCGCACAGATCGGTCCGGTCGCGTTCTCGAACTCATCGGCTTACCGAAATGCCGAAGTGACGAAGCTGTTCGAGGCTGCCTCCACTCGTGACGAAGTGGCTACCCGGACCGGCATCTACCGCAAGATCCAAGAGATTCTCATCGAGGATCTTCCCTACATCTGGTTGGTCGAGACCACCGGTACCCGCGTCTACCGGTCATCGTGCACCGGCTTCAGCGAGTCCGGGCACTTCGCCGAAGCTGCGTCCTGTAAGCGGTGATGGCTCCGTCGCGTCCCTTCGTTGCGGGCGGAGGGGCGAAGGACATGGCCTGCAAGCGCAAAGGTGACCCGTGATAGGCGGCTTCCGCTATGCCGCTCGGCGGTTGGGTTTCGCTATCCCAACCACCGCAGCCGTCGTCACGATCTCGTTCGCGCTGATTCACCTCGCCCCGGGCGACCCTGTGGTTGCGCTGGCAGGGGACGGAGGCGATGCGGAGTACTACGCCGTGACGCGCGCACGGTTCGGGCTTGATCGTCCGATCTTTTCGCAATACATCTCTTACGTCGGTCGCCTGGTACGCGGTGACCTCGGAACGTCGTATTTGCAAGGCCAGCCGGTCCGTTCGCTGATTGCTGAACGGGTTCCGGCAACCTTGCTGCTGACAGGGTCTGCACTCGTGATCTCCACCATCGTCGGTGCACTGGTCGCCGTGTACGCCGCTTCCCGACGAGGACGCTTGGGCGATGTCGCCGTGAACACGATCTCTGTGTTGTTGTTCGCCACACCCGCCTTTTGGATCGGCCAGATTGCCATCCTGTGGTTCGCACTTCGTTTCGGGTGGTTTCCCGTGCAGGGGATGACCGATGCGCGCGAGGTACGCACGGGCTTCGCCGCCTTCCTCGATGTTGCTCACCACCTGGTGCTCCCTGTCACGATCCTCGCCGCGCAGGAGGTGGCGTCGGTGGCGCGGTTGCTACGGTCAGGACTCATCGACGAGTTGGAAAGCGCGCATATCATGATGGCTCGTTCAAAAGGGCTTCCTGAACGACAGGTTTTGTTCCGCCATGCTCTGAAACGACCGATGCTGCCGGTGTTCGCTGTCATCGGCGGCCGTCTCGGACAGCTGTTGTCGGGCACGGTGATCGTCGAGATCCTGTTCGGATGGCCAGGTGTAGGAAGGCTGCTCCTCGGCGCAATGCAGAACCGCGACATTCCAATCGTGCTGGGCGTCTTCTTGATGATCTCGCTGACCGTCGTCGCTGCGAACCTGCTCATCGATCTCATCAGCATGTGGCTCGATCCGCGCATCGGACAAACTCGGCTGAGGCGAGGACGGGCAGGGTGAGCACGCCGGGCCTTGCGAGCACGGTGATCGAGCCGTCGATCCCCCTTCGGCGCGAACCACGGCGCGAACCACGGGCCATGATGCGACTGTTGCAGAAGCCGACCGGTGTGGTCGGCCTACTTGGCTGTGCGGTTGCAGTTGGCGTTGGTATCGGAGCCCCGTACGTTTCGCCCTACAAGGCGTTCGCTATCGTTGCTCCGCCCCTGAATCCGCCCAATTCGACGTTCCGAATGGGTAGCGATGCACTGGGACACGACCTGTTCTCGCAAGTTCTGCACGGTGCTCGAAGCTCACTCATGGTGCTCGGCATCGTCGCCACGTTGGTGCTGCTCATCGGGACGACGGTCGGCCTGGTAGCTGGATCGTCTCGCCGCTGGATCGATGATCTGCTGATGCGTGTGACCGAGATCGTCCAGATCGTCCCGCGTTTCTTCCTTGCGCTGGTGGTGAGTTCGATCTTCGGCGCCGGGCTCACCAGACTTGCGCTGCTATTGGGTTTCACGAGCTGGCCGACGTTGGCGCGCATCGTGCGAGCTGAGACCCAATCACTGATCGAACGCGACTTCGTGCTTGCGGCACGAGCGAGCGGTGCAACACGGCTGAGAGTTCTCCGGCGCGAAATTCTGCCCAACGTCGTGCCGACCACGTTTGCCTATCTCGGTCTTGTCGTTGCACAGGCACTGTTAATCGAGGCCGGAATCGGCTTCCTCGGTCTGGGTGACCCGAACACGGTGAGCTGGGGTCAGTTGGCGGGTGACGCGCAGCGTTACCTTCGGGTTGCATGGTGGCTGCCGGTGTTCCCGGGCGCGTGCATTGCACTGACGGTGCTGTCGCTCAACCTTCTGGCCGATGCGGTCGCAGACATCGTGATCCGGCGTACCTAGCGATTTGGTGCGCTACCTCAGCAGATCCGCGGGAGCGGGTCGCCAACCAGCAGGTCAACGATTCGTTCGCCGCCGAACGCGGTGCGAACCATCACCATCCGGGCTGGCTCGGCCTGAACGGTGCCGATGATGGCCGCATAGCGACCAAGCGGATGGGTGCGCATCGCGTGCAGAGCGGCTTGCGCTTCGTCCGGGTGGACAACCATGACGACTTTCCCCTCGTTTGCGACGTAGAGCGGATCGAGACCAAGAAGCTCGCATGCCCCGGAGACCGCGGGGGTGACAGGGAGCGCGGTCTCGTCCAGGCTGACCGACAGCCCGTTGGCTCGGACCAACTCGTTGAGTGCGCTCGCCAGGCCACCGCGCGTCGGATCGCGCATCCATCGCACGTGAGGTGCTGCGGTGCGCACCGAGCGGACAAGGTCGTGAACAGGAGCGCAGTCCGACTCGAGGTCTGCGGTGAGTGCAAGGTCACCGCGCGCGAACAGGACAGCCATACCGTGGTCGCCCAGACGACCCGACACGAGCACCTGATCGCCTGGCTGCACCCGCTCTGCTCCAAGGGCGGTGTCGTGCGCCCGTGTCCCCACGCCGGTGGTGGTGATGTAGCAACCGTCGGCAGCACCGCGTTCGACGACCTTGGTGTCGCCGGCCACGATCCGTACCCCGCTCAGCTCGGCCATCCTCGCCATGTCTGCAACGATGTCGCGCAACTCATCGATCGCCAGACCCTCTTCAAGCACGAAAGCCACCGACATCCACTTCGGGTCTGCTCCCATCACCGCAAGGTCGTTCACCGTGCCGCAGACGGCAAGCGTGCCGATGGAGCCACCTGGAAACCGTCGTGGCCGCACCACAAAGGAATCCGTGGTCATCACCAGGTCCTGTCTGCTGCCAGCGGACTCAGGCATCGCAAGCACCGCTCCGTCGTCGGCTGCCAACAGCTCTGCATCGTTGAACAGCGGACGGAACACGTTGTCGACCAATGCTTCACTCGACGACCCACCCGCCCCGTGCGCCATCGTGATCACCCGGTCGGTGAAGCGCGCCCGCTGACGTCTGCGCCGACCGATCTCGTGGTCCGGCTCCGTCATGTGGCTCGGACGGGAATCGTGCGGCGCTGCGACAGCCGGCCGTAGTTGTAGAACGCTGCACAGGCACCTTCGGATGACACCATGCACGTGCCGATCGGTGTCTGCGGCGTGCAGGCCGTGCCGAAGACTTTGCACTCCCATGGCCGGATGGCGCCCTTCAGTACCTCGCCGCATTGGCATGCTTTGGGGTCGGCGATGCGTACGCCCGGCACCGTGAAGCGTTGTTCAGCATCGAAGTCGCCATATTCATCGTTGAGCCGCAGCCCTGACTTCGGGATGAATCCCAGGCCGCGCCACTCGAACTGCTGGCGCAACTCGAACACTTCGGCGATGACGTCAAGCGCTCTCGTGTTCCCGGCCGCTGGTACGGCCCGGCTGTACTGGTTCTCGACGGCACATCGGTTGTCGTGTCGTTGCTGCAGAAGCATCGAGACACCTTGCAGAATGTCGAGCGGCTCGAAACCGCACACCACGATCGGCTTGTTGTAGCGCGTGCTGACGAATTGGAACGGGGCAAGCCCGACCACCGTTGCAACGTGGCCCGGGCCGAGAAACCCGTGGAGGTCCTGACCGGGACTGTCGAGGATTGCGAGGAGTGGTGGAACGATGGTGACGTGATTGCAGAACACCGAGAAGTTCGTCACCTGGTCGCGCTTGGCTTGGCGCAGCGTGATGGCTGTAGACGGTGCGGTGGTTTCGAACCCGACGGCAAAGAACACCACTTGGCGGTCGGGGTTGCGACGTGCCGTCTCCAACGCGTCGAGCGGCGAGTACACCATGCGGACGTCGGCACCTCGGGCTTTGGCCTCGAGCAGCGTGGAGGTTGATCCGGGCACCCGCATCATGTCGCCGAACGTGGTGAAGATCACCCCGCTCGTCTCAGCGACCGCAATCGCATCGTCGACGCGTCCCATGGGGATGACACAGACTGGGCAGCCCGGCCCGTGCACCAACTCGATGTTGGGGGGAAGAATCTGCTCGATGCCGTGGCGGTAGATGGCGTGGGTATGGCCTCCGCACACTTCCATGAACTTCAGCGGTTCGTCGCCGGCAAGTGCAGCGATCTGGTCGAGTGCAAGGCGCGCAGTCTGGGGGTCCCGGTACTCATCAACAAACTTCATGATGAGATCACCTCGGTTTCGAGCAGAACACGTATTCTGCTGACCAGTTCATTCGTCAGGGCACCTTGCGATTCCTGGATCCGGTGCACACTTTCCGAGTCGACCGACAGGCAGACGTCTACGCAGGGATTCTCCTGCAGCGATGCGCCGCCGTAACCGGCGAACACAACGGTCTTCGCGCCACGCCGATGCGCGCACTCGATTGCAGCGAGGATATTGACCGACGTGCCACTGGTTGAAAAGGCGATGACCACATCGGAGGCAGCGACATACGTTTCGATCTGGCGATCGAACAGCCGTCCGGCTCCGACATCGTTCGCAAGGGCAGAAAGCAGAGCCGGGTCGAGCAATGAACGCGCTGGCAGCATCGCGCCCAGCAGTCGGACAATCCGATCGGCGTCGCATGCGCTTCCGCCGTTGCCGATTGCGAACACTCTGCGGCCCGCTTCGGTCGCAGCAACCAGGAGCCCTGCCGCACGGTCCAGCGCCTCGCTGTTGGACTGAACGGTGTCGTGATCCAGCCCGACGCCCAGCAGCCAACTGCTGCGGGCAGAGGCCACCAGTTCCTCGAGACCGGCATCGGCGCGCGGAAGGGCGCCGAGCAATTTCGCGCCTGCCGTACCGCCGTCGTCGTCCAGGAACGGGTAGAGGAATGTGGAATGGCTCATGACTGGTTTCCAACCGTCAGGCGCCGGATTGCGGTCCCTGCGTGTGCCAGAACCAAATCGTATGCGCGCACATTATCTAGCAGACTTACGTCGATGGCCTGTGTTCCGCAGGCGTTCCTCACGGTCGCAACGTGCCCGTCGGGCAGCGCCTGGACCTCGCAGACCATTGCCTCGTCGGCGCATACGGGGCATGACCCGCCTGACTGCTCATCAGCTTTCGGTGGGGGAGCTGAGCCCGGGCGTTCGTGCACGCGTCTGTTCATCTGCATGCAGATGAACGTGAGTTCCCACAGCAGGTGGTATGTCCGTGTTACCAAGTGCTCTGCGCCTTCGGAGGACCCGAGCCAGATACGGAAGGTCGCCGGCTCCAGCTGGCTGGCAGCCTGATCGCCGGACCACCCGATGTGCACATGATCAACTCCCCAGGCCAGCGAACGGACGGACAATTCGTGGGGAAAGCGGGAGGATTCGCTACCGATTGACACCACCACATCGTGGGCTTGCGTGTGTCGGCGAAGTGTCGCGAGTATCTCGTCTTGGCTTCCCGTTACGGCTGTCGCCGGAGCCGCCGCTGCGCCGACCGATGCCGGGTGGACGAACTCCACTGCGAAATGCCGCGCATGGTCTTCAAGCCCGGGCGCCGTGACCCAGAGCGCAGCGCCAGCCCTGATCCGCGTCGCGAGGTGTTGCGCCACCGCCGCGATTGCCTCGCAGGGATCGGTGGACATCACGTCTCGGCTGACATGCGAAATGCTTCGAAGTCCTCGTTGTCTCCGCCGAGCAGCGTCAGCAGTTCGAGCGTGCGGCGGGCTTCGTCCTCGTCGAGGATGCTCATCGCAAAACCCACATGGAGCAGCACCCAGTCGCCAACCTCCAAGCCCGAACCATCGGTCTCGACGACTAGGGACACGTTCACGCTTCGCCGGACGCCGTTGCAGTCCACCAGCGCCTGGTGGGTGGTCATGTCGACTGTGCCGATGACCTGTGCCGGAACGCCTACGCACATGGCTGGTTCTCTTTCGAACCGTTCCGGCCGGTCAGGCCGCTCAGGACGCGGACAATGTGTCGAATGCCGGCGACCGCCGCACCATCGGGAGCCACGTCGATGAGTGACATGCGAACCGTGTCGGCATGGGTCACGTCGTCTGACCATGGCACGCTGCCCCACAGAGGGATTCCGAGCGCACCCACAAATTCCGAAACAGCTTCGGCGTCGCCTGGGGTGCGCAGTTTGTTGGCAATTGCTCCGATGACAACCCCGTCCAGTTCGGCAGCGAGGCGGGCCTGCAGCCGCACCGCTTCGAGCGAGCGAAAGTACGGTTCAGCGACCAGGATCAAGACATCGGCGTGGCGCGCCGTTCCTCGGCTGAGGTGCTCGGGCGATGCTTCCAGGTCCATGATCGTCCACGTCTCGGGCCGTGATCCGAGATCGGCCAACAGGGCTGACCCGGCCGCATGAGCTGAGCACAGACAGCCTTCCTGCGCGTGCTCTGGCATGCCCATGCGTATCAGCCGGACGCCGTCGGGACCAATGGTGCTGTGGTCGTGCAGGACGCTGTCGAGTGGAACCCGCAGCGCTGCGGACCCATCGAGGCGCCGCGACACGATTGTTGTGGGAAGGATTGGCACGCTGGCCACGTGATCGAGGTCGAAGCCCAGAGCTGCCGCGAGGTTGGGGTTGGTGTCGGCGTCGATGGCGACGACTTCCGCGCCGCTTCTCGCCAGCAAGCGCGCAGTAGCGGCCGCGAAGGTTGTCTTTCCCGCCCCTCCCTTGCCTGCAATAGCGACCCTCATGAACTCATCATGACGAAAAACTGTCGGCGAAGACAGAACGAATGAGTCGATCAAGATGATCTCGGGCCGACCGCATTGCTGACAAATGCGACTCGGCAGCAAGTCGGCCATCGAGCGTGAGCTCGTACACCCGCCGCGGCGGGCCCAGCCCAGAGTTCTCCCATTCCGACGTCACGGCACCGTCTCGTTCCATGCGCTTGAGCGCCCGATAGACACCTGCAAGGTCGACCGAAGCTAGGCCGAAGAGCCGGACCTGTTCTAGCAAGTCATATCCGTGCGAACGTTCGGGCACCAGCGCAAGGTGCAGAGCCGACGAGAGAAACGAGCGGGGAAGACAGCCATCGGTGTCGGTGTCTTCGACGGTCCGGAGATCGGATCGGTGTTCGGGTCGTTGTTCGGGTTGGTCAGGCGTTGTCGGCATCATCATCATCTTCGTGCAGGTGACGCCGCGCTGCGGAACATGCCTCGGCCTCGTCGGCTGACTGGTGGCACCAGCAGTCAGCGTCGCATTCCCCGTGGGTCGGCCGCATGAGATCGGCGAAGGACGAGGCGAACTCGGCCGCCCCTTCGGTTCGTCCCTTGTCGGAAAGCGAGTAAAACGGTCCGTCTGCGACGAGGTAGTCCTCGTCGACGAGCCGGTCGAGGTAGGTCACGCCGATGCTGGCGTCGACACCGAGGAAACGTTCGAGCAAGCCCGCATCGACGATCTCGCCGAAGCCCTCGCCGCGAAGCCAGTACATCACCTGCAGGATTTCACTCCTCCAATACAGCGCCGCAAGCGCGGGTGACTTCGGAGAAGTGACCGGTTCGCCGTAGGAGTCATTGGAATTCAGCGAATTCGAGGTCATGTCGAACCCATGGTCAGGTGATCCGTTCGGACGGCGCGCCGTTAGCCCGACGCCGGCGAGCCGAGCAACTCGGCCTTGGTGGCAATGCCGTCGAGCGCGCCCGCAATTGCCGCAAGCTGACCGTTGACCCTGACGACGGACGGTCCGATGGAGGCACATTGCGTTTCGATGGCACGAACGCCGAACGTTACCTTGGCCAGGTTTGCCGATGATGCACGAAGTGACCGGGCGATACGCCAGAGGTAGAAGGCGAGCGCTGTGACGACGAGCAGGATTTCAATCACGCTGAGAACGATGAGCAACGTACGCATATCATTGGCCTTCTGGTGCGGGGCCAGCCGCTGCGAGAGCGCCAGTCAGCAGTGCGTCGTGGCGTAGCGCCTCTTCGGTGAGCCGATCAAGCCGCTCGGGCGTCTGTGCCAGCATCCACGTGGTTGCAGTGTTGCGCGCAACTTCTTTGCCCATGTTCCAGATGGCGAGCGTTCCTGCTTCGATCGCACGGACCCGGCGGTAGAAGATTTCAAGCAGCAGGACTGCGACGACAGCGACCACCAGACCGAGCCCCAGCGTGAGCCACCATGCAGCGTTGGTGCTCATGGTCAGCCCCCCTTTGATTCGAGGTGAAGACGGGCAGCGGTTGCTGCGTTGGTGATTCGCCGAGCCGTCTTGTTGGTCGCATCGACCGACCACAGCCCAGCGGTGTTGTCGCGGCTTCGCTCGAGTGCTTCGAGGATGTTTCCGGCCTTGACTCCGGCCCGGCCTGCGCCGCGGATCATCGCAAGCAACAACCCGACCACCGCGAGTACGACGACAGTGCCGATGGTCCAGCCGACGATCCATCCTCCCATTTCGCATCTCCCTGCAGTCGCTCGGTGTCTTGCGCCATGCTGGGCGAGAGAACTCGCCGTGGTGGCCTTGGGTCACATGCTACGTGTACTCTACACATACCGTCCAGCTCGAAGGTCGCCACATGGCTCAATACACGGTCGCCGATCCGCATTATGTCGCCGACATCCCGCACAAGGCGTTGAGCACCGATCCACACGATCCGTTCGCGCCCGTCGGTATCCGCAGTCGGCTTCGTGAGCCACGCAGCGATGTGCTCAACATGGGCCCGCTCGAAAAGGTGTATCTCCTCTGGATCGTGGGGGCGTCTTGCGACGGCTGTTCCGTTGCGGTCACCGGCGCTACCCACCCACGTCTCGAAGACCTGATGAACGGCATCATCCCAGGTCTTCCCCGGGTGGAGTTGGTGCACTGTGTCGTGTCGGTCGAGTCCGGTCCCGAATGGGTGGAGAACCTTCGGATGGCTGCCGACGGCGAACTCGATGCGCCGTACCTTGTCTGCTGGGAAGGCTCGGTGATGGACGAGACGCTGTCCGGAACCGGGTATTGGATGGGCCTCGGAGAAGATCTGGCAACGGGCCGTCAGATCACCAGCCTCGAATGGCTCGACCGTCTCGCTCCGCGGGCCGCTGCAGTCATCGCCGTTGGAACGTGTGCCACATGGGGCGGCGTTCCCGCTGCAGCTGGCAATGTCACCGGCGCGATGGGAGTCATGGACCACCTCGGCAAGGATTACCGGTCTACGTTGGGGCTCCCCGTCATCAACGTGCCAGGTTGCTCGCCGGTGGGTGATAACGTCCTGGAGACCGCCGCCGCAGCGCTGCTCTTCCTCAACGGTATGGCACCACTGCCCGAGTTCGACGAACTGGGTCGGCCGGCTTGGCTTTTCACCGAAACCGTGCACCGCCACTGTCCGCGTGCCGGTTACTACGAAGAAGGCGTGTTCGCCGAAGAGTACGGCGACAAGGAATGCCTCGTCGAACTCGGCTGCTGGGGGCCGGTGGTGCAATGCAACATCTCCGAACGCGGCGCAATCGACGGTCATGGCGGTTGCATGAACATGGGTGGAATCTGCATCGGCTGCACCATGCCCGGCTTCCCCGACAAGTTCGCACCGTTCTACGCCGCAGCACCCGGATCGTTCCTGTCGTCGACGACCTCGAAGACAGTCGGCAGTTTCATCCGGCGGTTCCGGTCGCTGTCGATGAACGACAAATTGGTGTCAAACCGGTGGGAACACGACCGGGATCTTGCAAGCGGATGGGCGCGTTATCGCTCGCAGCCGCGCGGCGCAGAAAAGGTTGCCCACCGCATCTACGAACGAGTTCAAGCGAAGAAGAGTTCATAGCGTCACCCCGGCCGTCACAACGATTCACCAGCCGATTCCAACTGATTCCCAACTGATTCCCAACTGATTTACAGCCAAACTCACTGCCCTGCTGCGCAGGAGAAAAGCGACTCGAACCCATGTGCTTCAAGAACCTTCCGATCGAGTTTGACGACGCCGGCACGGCGAAGCTGAAGGACGGCTGGAAAGACCCCTATTCGTTCGAGCCGACGCCGTCGCGCAGCTATCTGGAGAAGCTGGCAGCCGGGGGAGGCGAGTCACCCGACGCACATGCCGGTCACGACCACGCCGCCGGCGCGCCTCGGCTGCGCGACTGGAGCATCGATCCGGTGACCCGGGTTGCAGGAGCGCTCGCAATCCACACGGTGCTCGATCTCGACAAACGTGAAGCCGTCGAAGCGCATTCGCTCGCAATGCTGTTCCGCGGATACGAGATCATCCTGAAGGGCCGTGATCCACGCGACGCCATCGACATCTCGTCACGGGCGTGTGGCGTGTGCGGTGGTGTCCACTCCACGGTTTCGTCGCTTGCACTTGAGCAGGCGTTCGGCATCGTGCCGCCGCCGCTGGGTGTCACCATTCGCAACCTCGGTGAAGTGGCCGAGATGTTCTACGACCACCCCCTGCATCTCGGCCTGTTGGCCGGCCCTGATTACTCGACTGCCATCGTTTCGGTGACCAACCCTGAGCTGATTCCGATCGCGGAACGCACGCCAGCACCGCACGCGAAGGTACACGGCTTCGCCACCATCAAAGACCTGATGGACGGTTTCAATCCGCTGGAAGGAAAGATCTACCTCGAGGCCATCGAGCAGACCCGTACCGCGCGAATCATGTGCACGCTGATGTACGGCAAGTATCCACATCCGTCCACGTTGGTACCGGGTGGCGTATCGACCACCGTCACCACCACAACGTTCAACGAGTACTATGCGAACTTAGGAAAAATCTTCGACTACGCCAAACGGCTGTGTGGCATCTGGGACGACATCCTTGATTTCTTCTTGGAACAGAACCCGGCGTACGCGATGGTCGGCGATCGGCCGATCAACCTCATCCAGACCGGTATCTGGGACGACCCAACGGTGTACGACGCAACGTTCAAGAACTGCGATGTGTGGGGTAACCGGCGTTACTCGGCGCCCGGCATCATCCTCGACGGCAAGCTCGTCACCACTGACCTCACCCGCATCAACATGGGCATCGAAGAGTTTGTTACGCACTCGTTCTACGAGGACTGGGCAGCAAACGGTACAAAGCAGGGCCGTTTCCCGACCGACCCCCTCGGCAACCCGCTGTCGCCCTACCATATGTGGAACAAAGAGACCATCCCGCGTGCCGAAGGCAAGAACTTCAAAGAGAAGTACAGCTGGGACACCGCGCCACGCTGGGACCGGCTGTCCATGGAAACTGGCGTCTACGGGCGCATGTGGACCACGGCGCTGGCCGGCAACCTGCCCGACAATCCGTTCATCACGGCAACCGGGGATGGGCTGAAGATGCTGATGCCGCGACACGAGATGCCAGAGATGGAGCTGCACTGGAAGATTCCGCAGCGCATCAACGCGTTCGAGCGAAATCGTGGGCGTGCATACGGTGTTGCCTTCACCGCAGCAATTGGAATGATCTGCCTGCAGCAGGCATTCGAATACTGGCGAAAGGGTGAAACGGCGGTCTCTACCAAGTTCACCATTCCGAAGGACGAGCGGATGTCGGTCGGCTTCTGGGAAGCTGGCCGCGGATACCTCACCCATCACCTGCACATTGACAAGGGTCGCATCGTCAACTACCAGATCAACACGCCGTCAACCTGGAACGCCTCACCGCGCGACCCGTTCGATAATCCCGGTCCGTACGAAGAAGCAATCGTCGGGACGCCGATTCTTGAGAGCATGTCGGGTGACAACATCAAGGGCATCGACATCCTCCGAACCATCCGTAGCTTCGACCCGTGCATGCCGTGCACCACACACATGGATACCGGGCGCGGTGTCATCACCCGCGAGGTCAACTCGTGTGGATGCACGCTTGAATGACCCTCACTTGAATGACCTTCAACTGAAGCGGGACTCTCCACAGGTTGCTAGACCTGTTGCATGGGTGACCACGTGATCCTCGTCGGAGGAATCGGGCTTCCGTGGTTGCGCGACCTGGACTTTGGCACGCAGTGGATCAAGCGTCAGACCGAAGCGGGTCAGACCGATGAATGGCCACACGATGTGGTGTTGGAAGACCTTTCCTACGGCGCGCATCGGGTGCTCCACACGATTCAGGAAATGAACCCCTCGCGCATCGTGCTGGTTGGTTGCATGCCCCGCCAGATCGACCCGCCCGGCACCATCAGGCACTATCGACTCAACCTTGAGGCGCCATCGCGTGAGGAAGTCCACGAGCGCATCAGCGAAGCGGTAATGGGAATCGTCGACCTCGACCACACCCTTGTGGTGGTGCGGCACTGGAATGCGTTTCCTGCAGACACGGTGGTGGTGGAGGTCGAGCCCGAGGACTGTCAGTTCGGGCTGGGGTTCTCCGACGCCATCGAAGCGACCGTCCCACTGGTGACCGCTCTGGTGCAACGAGAAGCCAGAAGGCCGGCCGGAACGGTCTCGAGCGCTCCGATGTACACGCCGCCCACGTCACCGATGCCGCTCCCCACTCCCGTTCCCAACATGAGCCTCTTCCCCTCACACCCCACCGAGTACCCATGAGCCGGCCGAACAGCAACGACAACTTGGGATTCGACGAAATCCTTCCGCGCATAGCTGAGCTTGCCGAGATGCTCGGCGCGCATACTGATCCTGCGGTGGTTGCCGCTTCCGAAGAGCTGCTCGATTGGATCGACGCGTTCCACCTGCAGGGAATCGGAACGCTTGTCGAGATGATCCGCGAATGGCGCGGAGAGATCTTCCTCGACAGCGTGGCCAGCCACCCTGTCACCGGTCTGCTGCTCAGCGCATATGGGTTGGGCACGCAGGCCGACCTGAGCGCTGCGCAGCGTTCGGTGCAGGCGGCGCTGGCTGAAGTTCGCCCGTACCTCGCCAGCCACGGTGGCGACATGGAAGTCGTGTCCATCACAGACGGGGTGGTCAGGCTGAAGCTCCACGGGTCCTGCGACGGCTGCAGCGCCGCCACAGCCACACTCACCGAACGTGTCGAACTGGCATTGCGATCCCATTGGAACGACTTCCGTCGGTTGGAGACCGAGGAGATCACCGCTGCCCCTCATCCGCCACCTCAAGCCGGTGGACTGACGGCAGCCAGTGGACTCTCAACAGCCGATGCGCGGTCGTCCAAGTCTCAACCGGTCGCACTGCAGATCGGACGCAAGCCGAAGTCGTTACCCTGACTATGGCGCCTCACCCGACCCCCGCCGACGCAGTCCCCGACGCTGTTGCCGATGTCGTTCCCGATGTCGTTCCGGATGTCGTGCCCGCCGAGGACGCCGCACTCTCGTCGCAAGATTTGGCGTTCCGGGCGAGAGCGTTGGCGCAGGCCCACGCACTGACCGAAGCAGCCTTGCGGTACCGGGCATGGCGAATCGGGCGCGACCGGCCGCAGCACCCGATTCCCGAATTGTCGACGTGGGCGGCGACCGCCTTCCTCACCGGATATTGCATCCGTTGCGTGGAAGAGTCGTGGCCGACCGTTGCGCCCCAACGCCCGGGTCCCGAGGAACAGGGCGTCGACAATTTCGAGATGTGGCATCGGCGCGCAAGTGACTTTGCCAACGCTCTGCCGACAGACACACGGTCCACGCTGCTCGATCACCGTGTTGTAGTCGCGGCGATCGATGATGTCATCGCTCGTGAGATTGATAAGCGCACTGAGCATGTGAAGGAGCAGGTACCCGAGCCGGAGTGGAGTCGTTTCCAGGACTTCGTCGGATGGTGGGTCGTCCACGGGTACTGCATCAGAGCGGTCGAGACATGAGAATTCTGGTTGCAGGCGTTGGCAACGTCTTGAACGGCGATGACGGGTTCGGCGTCGAAGTGCTTCGAGCACTCGCCGGGCATCCGTTTCCCGACGGTGTGGTTCTCACCGAGACGGGCATTGGCGGTATCGCCCTCGTGCAGGACCTGATGCTTGGATACGACGCCTGCATCATCGTCGACGCTGTCGACCGTGGCCGACTGCCGGGTACCGTGATGGTGATCGAGCCCGATGTTCTCGACGTTTCGATGTTGTCGGCCGACAAACGCCACGATCAACTTGCCGACATGCATCTGGCCACCCCGTCACGGGCGCTGATGGTTGCGCAGGGGCTCGGCTGCCTTCCCGAGCGGCGTGTGATCATCGGATGCCAGCCGGAAGAAATCGAGACCCTTGCAATTGGGCTCACCGCAACGGTGCGTGCAGCCATCCCGTTCGCAATCGCAGAGATCGAACGGTGCATCGCCGAGTGGAACAGCGGGTGGAATACCGAGCCGGCGATCGACCTCATGGAGCCTGCCCCAACCTCGCCACCCACGGCGGCAGCATTCCACACGGGCCCTAGCGGCGCGGCCGAAAGCGTGCGCGCGCTTGAGGCACGATTGGCATCGCTGACACCGGCGGCGCAACCAGACGTGTGGGCGGTTGCTGCCTATCGGTTGGGCGTGGCGCTCAGCGAGTCTCCGAGCTCCGCCCCACACGATGCAGCTCGGCGCGCGCTGGCGCTCTTCGAGCAGGCTTCGATCCTGCTCGACGTCTCACGAGCACCGGTGGAGCATGCCCGCATCGTCAACGCATCCGGTGCCGTGTGGCGCTCACTAGGTTCCTTCGACCGGGCGATCGACGCATTCCGGCGTGCCGCAGAACTGATGGACGGACGCGCTCGCCCCGTCGAGACTGGGGCAGCCTTGTCCAACCTGGGTCTTGCGCTCACCGAAAGCGGTGACGCGCGCGCTGCTATCGAAGTGTTCGACCGAGCCGTGACCGTGCTGCAACCGCCGCCCCCAGGCACCGCTCCCGCCGGCCCTGACGATGCTCCGCACAGCGAGTTGCTGCGCGCGTATGCCGCGGCTGCGTTGAATCGCGCCCAATCGTTGCTGGCACTTCATCAGCGCGTCGTGGCTACCGGTCGGTCCGCCATCGACGGAAACGATCTGGCAACGGCCGTTACAACCATCAATGATGCGATGCAGTATCTCGACGTCACGGCCGCACCGATGCAGGTCGCGATGTTGGAACACACTCGGGGACTGATCGCCATGGAAGTTCACGACTGGCCTGGTGCAGCTGCTGCGTTCACGCGCAGCCTCTCGGTCTTCACGCGTTCCACGTTTCCGTTCCAGCACGCAATCGCTTGCTTCAACCGGGCTCGGGCGTGGCACGACGCCGGCGATCTTGGCCGCGCACTGATCGACTACGAAGCAGCAGCCCAAGTGTTTGATCCTCGCCTGCACCGCGAGCAATGGTTGGAGGCTGCCTCTCGGTTGGCCGATGTTGAGAAGCTGCTCAGCGGCGGGTCCCCGGCAGCGCAACGCCATGACCACATCGTTGATGTGCTGGTCGGAGCGCTTCCGTCGGACCGATCCAACCTGCTGCGTGAGCGCCTCACCAGGCTGCTTGGTTGGGCACCCTTGCCACAGCGCGGCGAGTTCGCCAATTACTTCGCGGCCCTGCAGCGGTTGACCCAACGCAACGGCGTGGCCGGTGACGCACTGCTTCGCGAAACCATCGAAGTGCTGATGGAGTTGCCAGAGGAACTGCTGCATAGCGCGTTGCTCGGATTGCTCGATGCCGAAGCTCCGCTCGCAGCTGACGTGCGCGAGGCAGCGGGTCGGCGCCTTGATCAGGCGATACAAGAACTGGTGATGGGTCCGCAGCGCATGCGCATGCGCGACATCTTGTACGCGGCTGGATGGGAACGTCCGTGAGCGCGCACGGCTCCGGTGCCCATGAGACGGC
>JAYSSK010000194.1:0-3555 GCA_043720595.1 Acidimicrobiia bacterium | reverse complement strand
TATGTGAAGACCGCTCAAGTCGTCGTGATCTACCGACGAAGTTGAGTGTGTGGTGGCGGACTTGGCCGCACTGGCGAGAGCCGGTGCGGCCGGTTCCCGTTTCAGCGCCTGTTGTCAGACAAGGCTGTTGTCAGACAAGGCTGTTGTCAGACAACCAGGTTGCGGCGCAGACGCGCCAACACATCGGCGCTGACACCGGCGTCGAGGAAGTACTGCTCAGCACCCCCACGGCGATTGATCTCGCGCAGCGCAGCGACAATGCCTGACCGTGTGACGCCGAGGATGGGCATCGCTTGCTGGTGGGTGATACCTGCCGACACAAAGTGTGTCTCCCAGTACGGCAGGCGGCCGGGCGTGCGATACAGGTTGGTGGCCAAGAAGTCATCGATGATGTCCGCCTCAGACGCTCCAAGTGTGTGCAGCAGCAGCATCGCGGCCAGGCCGGTGCGGTCCTTGCCGCCAGTGCAGTGGAACAGCGCGGGCACACCGTCCGAGGACCCGATTCCGTTCACGACAGCAGTGAACATTGGCGTTGCTCGTTCGAGCATGTCGACGTAGTTGTCATCCCACCATGAAGCAGGGGCAATCGGCTCAAGCCCGCTCAGCATGTTGGGGATGCGTGCCACCATGTCCTCGGCTACGGCCACATCGCCGGTGGCAACGTGGGAAACGGGCACACCATCGGGAAGTCGGGAAGGCTGTCGTGCGCGTTCAACCGGCAGGCGAAAGTCGTACACATGGCGCAACCCCAACTCCTGCACGGCTTCGAGCCCGGCGTCGGTCACCTCGCTCAGATGGTCGGACCGGAACAGCACACCACGCTTGATTGTCCCGCCGTGCACTGCAATACCACCGAGCTGGCGGAAGTTGAGCGTTCCGTCGATCGGCACGAACCGATCAGGTTCGGCTGAAGCTGGGAGGTCTCCAACCGGAACCCCAATTGCTTGGGCTCTGGCAAGCAGCGCCGCGGTTGTCGATGGCGTGCTGGCGGTCGAGATGGAACGATCTGAAGTCATGCACTCCTCAGCCTCGCAGCCGTGAAGGTGTGCCAGCGAATTGTGACCTGCATCGGCCCGGCTGACCATGACAGAGGACCTCACCGCACGTCGAACGCCAGCTGGACGTCGCAGGCTGGTTCCGAGACCCGCGCACCTCCTACGATCAGGAACGTGACTGCTGCTGGCATCCCGAACAGCGGGGACACCTACGACCCGGCCGCCCTCGTCAATGCCGCCCACGCTGCGGTTGTGGGCATGGAACGCGAGGCCGAATTGGTTGCTGTCGGGTTGTCCACCGGCCGCCACCTGCTCCTCGAGGGCCCGCCAGGGACCGGCAAGTCCACCTTGCTACGTACCGTCGCCGGGGCAGCCAAGGTGCGGTTGCATTTCGTCGAAGGCAACGCAGAGCTGACGCCAGGTCGCTTGGTTGGGCATCACGACCCTGCAGCGGTCATGCGACGTGGGTATCAGCCCGACGCATTCATTGCCGGGCCACTGGTTGAAGCCGTCGGCGAAGGGGGGTTGCTGTACATCGAGGAACTCAACCGAGTTCCGGAAGAGACGCTGAACGTCCTCATCACTGCCCTTGCAGAGGGCGAGGTGCACGTTCCCCGGGTCGGCCGTATCGCAGCCCACCCGGCGTTCCGCCTTGTTGCCGCAATGAACCCGGCCGACTCGATCGGCACCACCCGCATTGCGCAGGCTGTGTACGACCGCATGTGTCGAGTCGCCATTCGATATCAGGACGAGGCCCACGAGTGTGACATCGTGCAGGCCGCCACGGGTCACGGCTCCACTACTCCCGGCGTGGTTATCGGTGTACTGGCTGCACGCGCCACTCGCTCGCACGCCGAGCTTCGCTCGGGCAGCAGCGTGCGCGGTGCCATCGACTTAGCGGTAATGGCCGACGGGCTGCTGCGGCTGCGAACAGGTGGACAGACGGCACGCCAACTCGACCCCGAGAATGACACGCAGCTGCTCCTCGACGCTGCAACCACAGCATTGTCTGGACGCATACGAGTTGACGAAGGCTCCGATCGGTCCGCCGAAGACATTGTTGCCGAGGTGCTCGCCAGTGCAATCGCCGAATGGATGCGCCGGAACCGGCCTGCCCCTGCAGACACGCAACCGGAGCACGACCCGGGAAAAGCTGACGGCTCCGGCCCGCCTCCTCCTGGTGGTGGTCGGGGCCGCATCCTCACGGGCGACGAGGCGCGCAAGGCTGTCACCGAAGCGTCGCGTCGCACCAGTAGCCGCAACGAACTGACACGGAACCCCGATGTCGAGCGGATCAGCCCCGAGGTCGGGCAGCTCGATCAGCAGGCCGTGCAAGATCTCTTCGAGGAAGACCCTGACAGAGCACTCGGCGCGCTTGTTGCCGCTGCCAACGCAACTGACCGTGCGTTGCGGATTGCAGCCCGGCGGCTGGCGGCGCAGTTGGTCGTCCGTTTGGCCCGAGACGCTCGAACCCCCACAAGCGGTGTCCACCGGCTTCGATCGAGCGCCGGAAAGGTGAGCGGTGACCTCGATCTCGACGCAACCCTGGCACGGACCGACGGGTTGGTTCCCATCTCAGCCGATGACGTGGTCACCCGCACCTGGGCGGCAGGTCGTCGGTCGATCTGTCTGCTTGTCGACCGCAGCGGTTCGATGAGTGGTCATCAGGTGGCACTTGCGGCAATGGCCTCGGCGGCCGTGCTGCTGGCCGCCGATGAACGAACCGATGTGTCGGTGGTTGCGTTCAACCGTGATTCGATCGTGCTGCAGCACAGCGGCCAACCGAGGCCGGTCGATGACACCGTAGGTGACCTGCTGAGCCTGCGCGGCACAGGTGAGACGGACCTTGGGCTAGCGCTTCGCGCTGCGTCTGTGGAACTGGAACGAAGTCATGCGCGCGAACGCGTTGCTGTGCTTCTGAGCGATGCCAAGCACACCGCTGGGCAGGTGCCAGACATCGCAGCCCGGCGAATCGACCGACTGCACGTCGTTGGCACGACAAGTGATGCAGAGTCCATCGAACGAGGCACGGCACTTGCACGTGTCGGACGTGGTTGCTATGCGCGCTGTGAATCCGTGACCGAACTGGGCAGCGTGCTCAACACCCTGTTGGGGCTCGCAGCTTCTGCCTGACTCGCGTGTGTCGGGCACGGCAGCGGGCAAGCGACATGAGGCGAAAACGATCAGTCGCCGATTGCTGCGGCAACAGCCAGGACCCGCCGCGCATTGTCCACGTGAAGGTTCTCGATCATGCGGCCGTCGACGGTGACGACGCCCTTACCGGCCGCCACGGCTTCTTCGAAAGCGGCGATGACCCGCTGCGCGTGCTCGATCTCCTGGGCGGTGGGGGAGTATGCCTGATTGCACGGGTCGACCTGCGAGGGGTGGATAAGTGTCTTGCCGTCAAAACCCATCTGCGCGCCTTGCACGCACTCGGCAGTAAACCCGGTTGGGTCGTCGATGGCGTTGTACACGCCGTCCAGGATGACCTTGCCCGCTGCGCGGGCGGCGTTGAGACAAACGCTCATTCCGTGCATCAGCGGGGCACGGCCGGGGACCA
>JAYSSK010000193.1:0-30902 GCA_043720595.1 Acidimicrobiia bacterium | reverse complement strand
ACCCGGTGTTGAGCATGGACGAGAACAACTCCTGTCCGCCCGCACCTCGTTGGCGGGCAGCCAAGCCGAAAAGAATGGCGGTTGCCACCCCCAGAGCTGCGAACCCATCGGCCTGGGCATTCGCAGAAGCACTTGCAGCCGATAGTCGTCGCGCTCCGTCGCGGACCTCTTCGATGCTCAACCCGGCACGCTCCGGAACACTGTCGCCGACGTTTGCCAGAGGAATGCCGCTCGCTGCGCCGATGCTGGGCGCATACGCTGGTTTGGAGCCGTACGGCCCATCTACGCCGTACCCCGGAGCGTTGACGTAAATGACGTTGGGGTTGAAGGCCGTGATGGATTTGTAGTCCAAGCCCATCCGTGCCATCGCTCCGGCGCGGTATCCCTGTACGACGACATCGGCTCGTGCCGCAAGCGCTCGGATGATTTCCTTGCCGTCATCTGTAGACATGTCAATCGCGATGGAATGCTTGCCTTGCATCACTTTGAGGCCACCCATTTCCGGGAACGGCAGGATGTTGCGGATGCGGTCGCCTTCCAGCGGCTCGACCTTGATCACCGTTGCGCCCAGATCGGTGAGCATGGTGGTCCCGTGTGGTGCTGCGAACAGCGTTGCCAGTTCAAGGACGGTGATTCCCGCCAGCGGTAGGCCCGCATGGTCTGATTCCCCAGCTGCGCTCGTCCTACCGCCCGAGGGAGGCGATTCCGGCGATTCCGATGTTGCCAGCGATGCAAGGATTTCGACCCGGTGTTCGTCCAGCAAGGGAGCGCTGCGGCCGAGGAGCGCTGGGGTGCCTGATGCTTTCACGATCGCAGCGGGCTGGCGAACCGGGCCGCGCTCGGTATCGGTGATCTCCACCACGAATCCGTCATGCAACATCTGGGGATGGTCCAGTGCGGCTGGACCGCTGCGGAACTGTTCGGCAAACACGTTCGGGTCGGTGTCGAACACCTGCTGCCACTCGGCGAGCGTCTTCTCTCCTGCCGCTTCCAGCATGCGGGTCCACAGGTCCATCCGTTTGTCGGCGTCGTCACCGAACACCGGCATGCCCTTCCAAGCCTCGTCTGTGAACATCCATGCGAGCCCGAGCGATTTCATGTGCGCTGCGAACAGATGTGGTGCGACCTGCGCGAACTGCAGCCAGTGCCCGTCCTTCGTGAGGCACACAAGCAGCATGAACGTCAGCGGACTGGCAGGTCGTCCGTGCGCGTCGAACGCGAGGGTTTTGGTGAAAGCGTCTGGCCACCGGTCAGCCACCAAGTACTCGAACCACGCCCAGGTGTCGAGCGACGTGAACGCCTGGGCAAGGTTGGTCTCGACGCGTTGGCCAACCCCTGTACGCTCACGATCCAGTAGGGCAGCGAGGGTGCCATGGATCGCAACCTGGCTAGCGGCGAACGCGGCGAACGGCGCGTTGACGAACGGTGGAGCCTGGTGTGGGCTCATGCGTTGGAACGCCTGGAACACGCCAAGCTTTGCGTGGACGAGCCCCTCGTAGCCAGGTGCCTCGGCGTACGGCCCGATTCGTCCGAACCCTGAAACGCTGGTGTGGATCAACCTGCTGTTTGATCTGCTCAACGCGTCGAACCCGAGCCCGAGCGCATCGAGTGTGCCTGGCTGGAGGGTTTCCATGAACACGTCAGCTGTTGCGGCCAACGAAAGGATGGTCGCTCGGTCAGCCTCGTTGTGGATGTCGAGCACGATGCTCCGCTTCCCTCGGGCCCAGAACGGGTAGGCGGCCTGGGCCCGAATCGAAGCGCCCTCCGGCGGTTCGATCTGAATGACGTCTGCTCCAAAGTCGGAGAACAGTTGGCTGATCTGAGCTCCCACCCGATTGGGAGACATGTCGATCACGCGAAGACCGGCGAAGGGGCCCATGAGCTGTACCTCGGAGTTCTGTTCAGACGTCGGACCGACGCCCGAAAAGAGTAACCTCAATTCGCCCAGAGAAAATTCTGACGGATAGTTTTGACAAAACTGTCAAGTTGCATCCCGCCCATTCGTCGCACCCACAAAGGATCCCAATGGACTTTGACCCAATGCTGTTGCCGCCTGTGATCCGGGCTTCGATCTACACGAATTCGCTCGGTGACCTGGTGCCGTTGGCAGCGCCGCAACCGGGGTATCGCAAGATGATCGAGGAGTCCGGCCTGCACTGTCCGATGGATGGCGTCGCGATGTCGTTCGGTCGTGCCAAGACAGAGTTCGTGCTGCGCCACCACGAACTGTTCTCGTCGGCCGTTGACATGCCGCTCGGCAACATCCGGCCGCTGATTCCACTCAACGTCGATCCGCCGCAACACGGCAAGTACCGCAAAATTCTCGATCCGCTGTTTGCACCGAAACGCATGGACGCGTTGGAGGCCGACGTTGCCGCCCGCGCGAATCACTTCATCGACGCCATCGTCGCTCGGGGCGAGTGCAACTTCACCGAGGAGTTTGCGGAACTCTTCCCATCGGCGGTGTTCCTCAGCCTGATGGGTCTCCCATGGGAAGAGTTGGACAAGCTCCTGAGTCTTCGCGATGGCATCCTTCATCCGAGCAAAACGGATCCAACGGCCGACACGGACCCGATGGCCCGGATGGCCGTCGTCGGTGCAACGGGTACCCGGATCTACGATTACTTCAACCAGAAACTCGACGAACGAGTTCTCCAGCCGACCGAAGACATCCTCACGCACTTCCTCACCGCCGAGGTCGACGGAGACAAGATGACCCGCGAGGACATCCTCGATCTTTGTTTCTTGTTCCTCATCGCTGGGCTCGACACAGTCAGCGACACGCTGACTTGCATGTTCGCTTACCTTGCTACTCACCCCGAGCATCGTCAGGAGATCGTGGACTTCCCGGATCGGATTCCGAATGCGGTCGAGGAGCTGCTTCGTTGGGAATCACCTGTGCCCTATGGCGTGCCACGGATCGCCACCCAAGACGTCACCATGCCCGACGGAACCGTTGTCCCGCAGGGGACTGCGGTAACGGTGAGCTACGGAGCGTCGAACATCGACCCGTCGGAGTTCCCCGACGGTTTTGAGGTTCGCTTCGATCGAGAGGTCAACCGACACATCGCGTTCGGCGCGGGGGTCCACCGATGCCTCGGATCACACCTGGCACGGCGCGAACTGCGCGTCGCCCTCGCCGAATGGCACAAGCGAATTCCGGTGTACGGCCTGAAGCCGGGGCACGAAAATTTGGAGTTCCCGATCGGCCTTCGCCACGTGAAAGACCTCACACTCAGTTGGGACACAACCTCCTGATTGACGGTCGCAATCCGACACGAGATCCACCCGGGTTGCCTTTTCAGCGCAGTTTGGTTCGTCCATTTTGCGCAGTTTGGGCCGCCGTCGGTGGCGACTACTTCTCACCTCGGGAACCGAGTTCGATCGTTCGGCGACCGCCTCCTCGCAATGCCGGTGAGTTCACTCTGGGCACCGGGCGGTGGCTGATCGGCTGCAGCTCTCACTTGACCGCACAGGTCACGCTGTGGCGTCAGCGTGACGCTGTAGCCGCACAGTTCGGGTCAGCTCTGGGTCATGACGGACCGTTGGGGTGCTTCAGCAGTGAGCCGGCGTCGACTCGTAGCTGAACACCTGTGATGTACCGCGATTCGTCTGAGGCGAGGAACAGCACGGCGTTGGAGATGTCGCGTGGGTCCACGAACGGGATGGGCATCGCTTGGAAGTGGTTGAAGGCAGGCATGACGTCGTCGCGTGTCGGGTTCGTCAGATCAGGGCGGAAAATCGAGTAGAGCTCGTCGTTGTGCAACAAATTGGTGTCGCAGTTCGTCGGGTGGATGCAGTTCACCCGGATCATCTTCTCGGCGAGGCTGAGAGCGAGCCCCTCCGTGTACTGAACGAGGATCGTCTTCGCCAGGCCATAACCGGCGCCACCTGGGCCGAGCACCGGGTTGTTCACTGCGTTCGGCATCAGACCGGCGGTCGAACCGGTAATCACGATCGACGAGCCAGCGCCGAGATGCGGCAACGTGACGGCAACCGTGTTGAGGACACCGCCCAGGTCTACGTCGAGCGCGTCGACGAACGCTTGCGGATCACGGGTTTTGATCGGCAGAATGCCAGCGTTGCAACAGACGATGTCGAGACGTCCAAGTTCGGCCATGCCTGCAGCAACTGCGGCACGCAATTGATCGCGTTCGCGCACATCGGCCTTCATGGTGACGATGCGGCGGTCGAGCGCCTCGACCATCGATGCTGTCTCGGCAAGCTCTGCTGCAGTGCCCTGTGGGTAGGCCACGGACTCCATCTGATCGCACAAGTCGACAGCGATGATGTCGGCACCTTCTTCGGCGAGGCGGATTGCATGACTGCGACCCTGCCCGCGTGCGGCACCGGTGATCAGTGCAACTTTGCCTTCTAGACGTCCGGCCATGTGGCTGCTCCTTCAACAATCGAACTTGACGGGTGTGTCGAGTCGACCGTAGCTCAGCCGCTCGACGGATTCCACTGAGCGGAGGCTCGAGCACGTACGAAACGGGCTGGGGAATCAGAACTGCAAAAATATCAAGTTGACGGTACTGTCAAGATGTCGATCGAGCTCCTCCTTCGCGCGAGCGTTCGCAGCCAACGGCGAACACGTCTCATAATCACACCCTTCGAAAGGAACAAATTCATGAGCGATGCACCGGCAGCCCTGCCATTCGTCGGCGAGGTCCGAATGCTGATCGGCGGCCAGTTGGTCGAGGCAGCATCCGGCAAGCGGTTCCAGAACATCAATCCAGCGACCGAAGAGGTGCTTGGCGATGTTGCCGACGCCGGCGTCGAAGACATGCAGGTTGCGATCGCTGCAGCTCGACGAGCGTTCGACGAGAGCGACTGGTCCGCCAACAGGGCGTTGCGTAAGCGCTGCCTCTTGCAGCTTCATGATGCGATCGACTCCGAACGCGAACAGCTCCGTGAAGAGCTCATCGCCGAGGTCGGCACACCGCGGATGCTCACCTACCTCGCACAGCTAGACGGGCCGCTCGCCGATGGTCTGCGGTACCCGGCCGAGTTGATCGACACGTTCGACTGGGACCGCACCATGGACAACGCCGCAGCAATGGGCGTGCCAAGTCGTCGTGCAGTGTGGAAAGAGCCGATGGGAGTGGTCGGTGCGATCGTGCCGTGGAACTACCCGTTCGAAGTCACGATCAACAAGATCGCCCAGGTTCTCGCCACGGGCAATACGACCGTGCTCAAGCCAGCACCCGACACTCCCTGGAATGCGACCCGCCTCGGCCGTCTCGTTGCGGAGAAGACCGACATCCCGGCCGGTGTCTTCAACGTTGTCACCTCGTCGGATCATCTGGTCGGCGAGGAACTCACGTTGAGCCCGAGCGTCGACATGATTTCGTTCACGGGTTCCACGGTGACAGGCAAGCGCATCATGGAGAAAGGCGCTGCGACGCTAAAGCGTGTGTTCCTGGAACTCGGCGGCAAGTCCGCAATGATGGTCCTCGACGACGCAGACTTCCCTTCCGTCGTCCCGATGGGTTCGATCGTCTGCATGCACGCCGGGCAGGGTTGCGCGATGCAGACCCGCATGCTGCTCCCTCGGTCTCGTTACGAGGAGGGCGTCGAACTGATCATGGCGGGCATGTCGCAGTTCCCGTACGGAGATCCGCAGGACCCAGGCATGATGGGCGGCCCACTGGTCAGTGAGAAGCAGATGAATCGCGTGCTCGGCTACATCGCCAAAGGCCAAGACGAGGGCGCCAAGCTAGTTCTTGGTGGTGGCAGGCCGGCAAAGCATCCGAAGGGCTGGTTCGTTGAACCGACTCTGTTCATCGATGTCGACAACTCGATGACCATTGCCCAGGAAGAGATTTTCGGCCCGGTCCTCTGCGTGATCCCCTACGACGATGACGACGACGCAGTACGGATCGCGAACGACAGCGGTTACGGACTGTCGGGCGGCGTGTTCTCGGCGTCCGAGGAGCGAGCCACCGCAATCGCTCGTCGGCTTCGGACGGGTTCCATCAGCGTGAACGGCGGCGTCTGGTACGGAGCGGACATGCCTTATGGAGGCTACAAATCCAGCGGCATCGGACGCCAGAACGGCATCGAGGGTTTCGAGCAGTACCTCGAAACCAAGATCCTCGCCTGGCCTGCGTGATGCGTTGACAAATAACACGACCAATAACGCCAACAGCGATTCGACGAGTACGTCGACGAGCATTGCCACGTTGCAAGCAGCCGTTGCGCATGACGTAGTCGGACGCGAGCGAGAACAGCGTTTGGTGATAGCGGCACTCGTAGCTGGGCGCGACCTTCTTCTCGAAGGGCCGCCCGGCACCAGCAAGACCACGCTGCTGCGGTCCATCACCCGTGCGTTCGGCGTGCCGCTCGTGTTCGTCGAAGGCAACGACGACCTCACCACAGCAAAGCTCGTCGGTCATCACGATCCAGCGGCTGCGCTCACCCAGGGCTTCTCCGCTGTTACATTCGTGGAGGGTCCACTTGTTCGGGCAATGCGAACAGGCGGCTTCCTTTACGTTGAGGAAGTCAACCGGGCGCCCGAAGACACGCTCAACGCCTTGCTGACAGCTATCGCAGAGCGCGAAATCACCGTGCCTCGGATGGGTGTTGTGCACGCAGTCGAGGGGTTTCGTGTAGTGGCATCTATGAACCCGTTCGACAACGTTGGGACGTCACGCATCTCATCGAGCGTGTACGACCGCCTTTGCCGCGTGTCGCTCGATTACCAGTCGGCGACTGAAGAGCGAAGCATCGTGTTGCGGCGGGCGGCCGGTTCCGATCATCAAACGATCGACGACGCGGTTGCCCTGACCCGGCTTACCCGCAGGCACTCTCTTGTCCGCCAGGGTTCCAGCGTGCGAGGCGCCATCGATCTTGCACTCGTCGCCGCTGCGCTGTTCGACTTGGATCCACCGAACGATGACACCTCGTACGCTTCGACTATGCGCGACGCGATGCACGTTGCGTTGTCGGGGCGCATCCGGCTCGACGAGATCACGGCCCTATCGCCAGAAGCGATCCTCGACGAACTCTGGGAACAGCACTTCGTGCTGGCACGTCATGCCGCTGCGCCGGGTTGAAGAGCAGTCGATCTCGACGTAGCGGTCGAGATCCATCGTGAAGACGAGGCCGGTCGACCGCGCAGGGCACGTCCGAAGATGCTCGATGCACCACCCATTACCTACAGCGGTGGAGCAACGAGTGCCGTGCCCATGGTCGGCGTCGAAGACTCTGGCGCGAACCGCTCCGCACCGTCGGGCACCGGGCAGGGCTTCACCAGCGACGCATCAGCAACGCGGCCGTTGCATGAAATCCTCGGCGAACCACGCATCGATGCCACGCTGCAGCGCGACGCCACAGCTATCGGCGCAATGCTGGCGATCAGGTCTCAACGCCCGCGGGACAGCCGCTCGGGTACAACCCGAACGAGTAACGTCCGGTTCGACGGCAGCGAAGGTGAACTCAATCTCGACCGCACGCTGGACCTACTCGCCGAGCGTCGACCGTTCACTGCCGACGAGCTCATCGTCCGGCGCCCGCTCCGCCAACGTCGGTCGGTTGCGCTGCTCGTTGACGTTTCCGGTTCGATGGACGGGGCTAAAGCTCGTATCGCAGCGGCAGCAGTGGGTGCGCTTGCCGGCGAGCTGCGCGATGACGAGCTTTCGGTGGTCGCGTTCTGGAAGGACGTGGCGGTGCTACGCGCGCGTATGTCTCGCGTTGACCCGGTGGCCCTTATCGACGAGCTGCTGCGCATCGAACCGCGCGGTTTGACCAACGTGAACGCTGCGATCGGTGTGGCCGCGAAAGAGTTGTCGCGCTCATCACTGGAGCGTCGGTGCATCGTTCTGTTGTCTGACTGCGTGCACAACGCTGGGCCAGACCCCCGGATCGCAGCGCGCCTTGCACCGCCGACACATGTGCTGCTTGAACGAACGGGTGAGCACGACGCGTGGCTCGGCGAGCGAATTGCACGTGCCGGCAACGGCCGGTTCCGAAGTGTCCAGTCGCTTCGCGACGTCGCCCCAGCCCTCACGGTGTTGTTGTCGTGCTAGCCCTCGCTGTGTGCGAACTTCTTGTGGCTGTCCGAACTGGCTGTCGGGGGGCCGAAGCGAGTGAACGATGGTTGCGTGACTGTCGTCACAACTCCTCGAGTCTGCGGGTACACTCAGACGCCGGGACTTGACAACACCGTCAAGTTGACTGGCAGAGAGCATCACGCCGACGCGGGAGTTCCGTGTCGGGGGCATCCGAGAGGGGAACGATGAAGTTCACGAGACTCATGGCCGTAGGGACAACGCTCGCCGTTGGAATCGCGCTAGTTGCGCTCCCCGCGGGAGCAGCGAAAAAGAAGACCACAACGACCAAGAAGAAGGCCACAACCACCAAGTCAGCAAAAGTGGCGGCCACCACCGCGCCTGCGGCAACAGTCGCACCGGCAAAGGCCAAGGGTCTTCTGTGGGACAACGGTGCATGCAAGACATCGGTGCCGGAATACAAAGTTGGCATCATCGCCCCCTTCCAGACACCAATCCTTTCGCTCGTGGACCAGGTGAATGCGGCCGAAGCCTCGGTGAAGGCATTCAATGCCCGCGGTGGCGTCGGCGGACACTGCATGGCCCTCACCACGTGCGACAGCAAGGCCAACCCGAATCAGGAGCTCGACTGTGCACGGCAGTTCGTGGAGAAGGGAATCGTGGCAACGCTGAATGACACCACGGCGTTCAACACTCAGGGCGTTCTCGACCTCTTCCTCGCTGCAGGGATGCCCCGCGTCGGGGTCAGCCCCGGATCGCAGGACCTCAGTGCCGCCGCGATTCCCATCACGTACGCGTTCGGAGCCGGTGGCGCCGGAACCACCCTGATGATGGTGCCGCCGTGCGTTTCTCACGGTTTCAAGAAGATCGGCATGATCAACATTGATTCGCCTGCGATCCCAGGTCTCATCGGCCTCATGCAGACCGAGCTCAAGGCGTACGGCGCCACGCTCGTCGGCAACGTCGCAGTGCCTGCCGGCACGACTGACTTCCAACAGTTCACGCTCGCCATGGAGAGCAAGGGTGCCGAATGCACAATCCTTCCGCTCGGCGAAAACGAAGCCAAGCAGGTACTCCGCGCAGCACAGCAACTGGGCGGAACCATGCGGTTCTCGGCCAGCCTCGGCACGTTCGGCCTTGCCGATCTCGCCGCGTTCGGCAACTTTGGGGCCTTCATCTACCTGAACGGTGAACTGCCACCTGCAACCGCCTCGCAGACCACGTTCCCCATTCTCAAGGAAGCCATCGCTGACCTTTCTGCTTCCGGCAAAGCCGAGCTCCAGAGAGACCAGATCAAGAGCAGCCCGCTTCGCTCTTGGGTTTCCGTGTACACGTTCGTCAAAGTGATCGAGCAGTTCGGCAAGCCCGACGAAATCTCCCGTAAGGCCATCAACGATGCGTTCAAGTCTGCGACCAACGTCGACATGTTCGGTCTGACGCCACTGTGGACACCGAACGGGCGCGTGCTCCCGTCGGCCCATCCGTTCTATGGACCGTTCGGTGCAGTGTCGATGCCCTGGTACTACCAGGCGCAGTACAACCCCGCAACGAAAGCAATCGACGTCTCGCCGAACAAATTGCACTTTACGAACGAAGTCACTGGAATCATTGACTACGCGCAGGCGAAGTAACAAGAAACAACGCTGAATCGGGTCGAGGTCCACGCTGGCCTCGACCCTGGTTCTTTCTGCAGTTCTTATTTACCTGAGGGATTGAATGACTAACTTCTTGCAGTTCGCGCTGATTGGCCTGGGCCTTGGCTCGGCTTACGCGTTGTTCGCACAGGGCGCAGTGCTGATCTATCGCGGGTCTGGCATTGTGAATTTCGGCCATGGTGCGCTCGGCATGCTGGCCTCATATGTCACCTTCCTCACCTGCCGCGTGAACGCTGGCTACCCAATTGCCGTATCGATCATCCTCGGAATCCTCGCCGCTGTGGCAGCGTCGCTGGCCTTCCAATTTTTGGTATTGCGCAGGCTCACACACGCCGCGCCAATTACCAGGCTCATCTCCACACTTGGCCTCCTGGCCGTCATCCAGGCCTCGGTCGAACTGAAATACGGAAGCGGCAACGCGCCCGTCGATCCCTTCCTACCGCACGACACATTCAACTGGGGCGGCGTCCGTGTCCAGGAGCAAGTCCTGTACATCATGGCCGTCACCCTTGTGGTGACGATGTGCCTGTGGGCCCTGACCAAATTCACGCGCATCGGCCTGGCAATCACTGCATCGGCGCAGAACGAACGAGCCGTGCAAACACTCGGATGGTCGCCGAATCGTCTGGCCGTCTTCACCTGGGGCCTTGGCGCTGCCGTCGCCGGGCTTGCCGGCGTTCTCGTTGCCCCTTTGACTGGACTGTCAACTGTCGGATTCACCCTGGTCGTCACCATTGCGGCCCTTGCCGCAGCGCTGCTCGGCGGCTTCAGGTCGTTTCCGTTGACGCTTGTTGGTGGACTCGTTGTCGGGATGGGCGAAAGCCTTGTCACGCTGTACAAAGGCGACATCGAGCGGTGGACGCATCAGGAATCCATCAGTGGTCTCAACCGGGCCGTTCCGTTCCTCATCATTCTCATCGTGCTCGTCGTGCGCGGCCGTGGACTTCCGCTGCGCAGTCACCTCAGCGATCGCTTGCCCCGTCTCGGAACGGGGCGGATCAACGTGAATGGCATGTTGGTAGCGCTGGGCATCCTGCTTGTTCTGCTTTTCACCGTGTTCAACAATCGGTGGGCCGCTGCGACTTACATCTCCATGGCATCAGCGGTTGTTGTCTTGTCGGTCGTGGTGCTGACGGGATACGCCGGTCAGGTTTCGCTTGCGCAATGGACGCTGGCCGGTTTCGGCGCACTGTTCGCAGGTTCGCTTATCCTGCGGGCAGGGTGGCCGATGGAGCTGGCAATCCCGGCTGGTGTCCTGCTGACAATTCCCGTCGGCTTGCTTTTCGCTCTCCCGGCGCTCCGTACCCGTGGCGTGAACCTCGCCGTCGTAACGCTCGGGCTCGGCTTTGCGGTGCAGCAAGTGGTGTTCGTCAACGGCAACTGGATCGGAGTTCCACTCGATGCCGGCACGAAGATCGGCCCTGCGAAGCTCTTTGGCATCGAGGTCGACTCGGCCACGCATCCACATCGCTGGGCGCTCGTCTCGGTCATCGCGTTTCTGCTCTGCGGCCTTGTCGTCGCAAACCTTCGCAGGTCGCGTACCGGCCTGCGCCTCATAGCTGTACGCACCAACGAACGCGCAGCTGCTTCGCTCGGTATCAGCGTCTTTGCGGTCAAGCTCTACGCCTTTGCCGTTGCAGCTGCACTGGCTGCAATCGGCGGTATCCTCGCCGGCTTCGCAACCAGCGTTATCACGTACGAGTCTTTCGGCGTCTTCGATTCGATCAACGCCGTTGGGTTCGCCGTGATCGGCGGGCTGGGCTATGTCATTGGCGCTGCGTTCTCCGCTCCGAATGCAATTGGAGGGCTTGGCACACGACTCCAAGATCTTCTCCACCTCGGCGATTGGGACAAGTTTTTCGGCGGCGTGATTCTGTTGCTGATCATCATCGGCAACCAAGATGGAGCTGCGGCTATCGCTAGCGAAAAGCTGCGACCATTGCTGAAGAAGCTCCGGCTCGCCGGAAAAGCTGCCACCCCGGTCGAACTTCCACCGAGTGTTGTTGAGCGTGTGACTCCGGCGGTGTTCAGTGTCGAACATCTCACTGTACGTTTCGGTGCGGTAGTGGCGGTCAACGACGTCAGTTTTACCGTGAACCCTGGAGAGGTCGTCGGCCTCATCGGCCCGAATGGTGCTGGCAAGACAACGGTGATCGATGCCGTCACCGGGTTCGTCCAACCATCGTCAGGAACCATGTCGATCGACGGACAGTCGATGGTTGGCTGGAGCGCCACGAAGCGCGCTTCTCACGGGTTGCGCAGGTCTTTCCAATCGCTGGAACTGTTCGAAGACGTCAGCGTGGAAGACAACATTCGCGCAGGGGCAGATACGAGCCGCAAACGGTCTTGGTTCACCGATCTCCTGTGGCCCGGGCGTCATCCGCTCACCTCCACCGCAGTGGCAGCCATCCGGGAATTCGAGTTAGAGCCAATGCTGGCGAAACTGCCTGGCGAACTTCCGTATGGTCGCAGACGACTTGTCGGTATCGCACGGGCCGTGGCGTGTGGCCCATCGATAGTCATGCTCGATGAGCCTGCAGCAGGTCTCGACGATGCCGAAAGCCGCGAACTCGCCGTGCTCATTACACGTCTTGCGAAGGACAGAGGAATGGGCGTGCTCCTTGTGGAACACGACGTAGGTCTCGTCATGTCGACCTGTGACCGGATCGTGGTGCTCGAATACGGATCGATGATCGCGTCCGGCACTCCAAGTGAAATTCGCAACGATCCAAAGGTGCTCGCTGCGTACCTGGGCGATCCGACCGATGAGGAACGGAATTCTGTCGTGAACACGGAACCAATTGCGGAACTGAATGTCGAACCTGATCTCAGCAGCACCGGGGGTGTGTCGTGAAGAGTCAACATGACCTCCAAGCCGGCAATGGCAGCAATGGCAGTGAGTCGAACACCGCAACACTTCTGGAGTGTCGTGGGTTAGCGGCGGGATACGGTCAGATCACCGTCATCCGAGACATCGACCTGCACGTCAATGCTGGCGAAGTCGTTGCGCTCATCGGTGCAAATGGTGCCGGGAAGACCACAACCCTGCTGACACTTGCAGGTGAGATCAGGCCAGTTGCGGGCGAAGTGTTTCTGCTCGGAATTCCAACTAAATCTCCCATGCACGAGCGGTGCAAACACGGCCTTGGCTTCGTGACAGAAGAGCGCTCGGTGATCATGGAACTTACCGCAGCCGACAACCTTCGGCTTGCCGGGGTCGATGCAGAAGAGGCGGTGGTCTTGTTTCCCCCGCTCGCCTCGCTGATGCGCCGCAAGGCTGGGCTGCTCTCGGGCGGTGAGCAGCAGATGCTCACGCTTGCCCGTGCGCTTGGGCGGCGGCCGAAAGTGCTCCTCGCCGATGAGCTGTCGCTCGGTCTCGCTCCGCTGGTGGTGGAGCACCTGTTGGAGACGCTCAGCGAGAATGCTCGGTCACGTGGCATCGGTGTTCTACTCGTCGAGCAGCATGTCCGCAAAGCATTGAAGATCGCAGACCGGGTCTATGTCATGCAGCGTGGACGCATCACCATGTCCGGCACAGCAAGCGAGATCAGCGGCAGACTCGACGAAATCGAAGGCGCCTATCTCTCCTCCGGCACAAGCTGACGTGCGGTGTTGATCTTGTGCAGTAACTCATCCTCACGATGAGTTACTGCACAAAGTCCCCGAGCGATGCTAACGACTCGCGAACTCGTCGGCGCCAGCCTTGTCGCCCTGCAACCGAAGGACAGAAACACCATGCACAACAGCGACAACATTTCGAGAGCACTGGTTTTTGGCGGTGGAGGAGTCGCTGGAATTGCCTGGCAGGTGGGGCTTCTGCGTGGGTTCCACGATCACGGGTTGGACCTCGCCGCTGACCTGATAGTCGGCACGTCGGCTGGCGCATGCGTCGGGGCGCAGATCACGTCTGGTGAACCGATTGAAGCGCTGTTCGATCGACAACTCGAGCCGCCGGAACAGTCCAAGGAACGGATGGTCCCAATCGACATGGTTCGCCTTGGCGAGATTTTTGGCGAACTCGGCGATACCCAACCTGGTCCATCTCGAACGGCAGCACTTGCTCGGGTCGGCGCGCTAGCCATCGCAACGCCAACCATCTCCGAGGCCGACCGGCTGGACATCATCGGGGGCCGCCTTCCGTGCACCGACTGGCCCGTCTCGCGGTTCATCGTGACGGCCGTCGACGCGTCCACCGGCGAACTCGTGTGCTTCACACGAAACAGCAGCGTCTCACTGCTCGACGCGGTCGCTGCCAGCTGCGCCGTACCTGCCATATGGCCACCAGTGACCATCGGGACACGTCGATACATCGACGGCGGGATGCATTCCCCAACCAGCGCCGACCTTGCCGTTGGCCACCAACGTGTTCTGCTGTTCGTGCCGTTAGGGGGTCCCGTCGCGTCACTCGATGTTGAGATAGCGGCCCTCGGGCTAGATCCGTCGGCCGTCATGGTGGTTCACGCCGATGAGTTGTCGACCGCAGCGTTCGGGGTCAACCCGCTCGACCCGGCAACACGGGCGGCGTCTGCGCTCGCCGGCCGCCGTCAAGGAGCGTCAATCGCGCATGAAGTTGGCAGGTTCTGGGAATCGTGATGACTACCCCGCGGTAGCAACTCCGGTTCCCCAGGAGTGGATTCGCTGCCAAAACGTCTGCCGTGTCCCAGCGAAGTTGTGCATGTGTGCCATGCGGGCGCACACGAAAACCGTCACGTCGGTGCAGCTTTTGAACGCCTTCGGTTCGCCCCAGGGGTCCGGCACAACGTCGCGCTCGCCGGTTGCGCTCAGCACGGGCACGGTGATCGAGGCTGCTTCCAATGCGACCGTGCCGGGCGCAACCATGTAGAGCCCACACGGCGGGACCGACATCGACTTCCAAGACGGAAGGGCCACACTAGGGTCGGTGCCGGCAAACAGGTCTGCTGCAACAACATCGGCTGGCACATCGTTGTAATGGAACGCCCAAGCAAACGGGTGCTCCGCGCTCTCCTTGTTCTCCGCGTTCCCAGCCCCCTCGCCCATCGACTCCTGGCCGGCTGTCGCAGCACGGGCGAAGGCAGCAGCATTGAGGATCCTCGGGTTGTCGAGGTTGTCTCCTCGGGCGACCCACGGCCACGGGGCCTGCGGCCCACCAGGTCGGGATGGCACCACCGTATGGATTGCGCTGTAGCCAAGAACGGCAATTCCGTCGAACGGCGCATGTTGACCCTGCAGCACGATCGTGAAGCAGCCGCCCATGGACTGGCCCATGCCGAGCTTCGTCGCGCCGACTACCGCCGGAAGACCGGGGGCGAGCGTGCCACTCTCGATTCGACCGATCACCGAATTCACCGTTGCAAGATTCGCTGCGGCCACGTTGTCGTAGTTGAGGACGTTGCCGTCAGGAATGGTCGAGCCGCCGAAGCCAAGGTGATCGCAGGCCACCACGATCCAGCCCCGGTCGGTATGAAAGCCTGCCTGCCCGCCGCCTGTCGAACCAGGCATGTCGAAGCTGAAATAGCCGCGGTTGTAGCCGCCACCGGGGAACGCGAAACAGACAACCGGTGGCTCAGCCAGCGGGCCCTCTGGAAGATGCACCGTAACGGCCGTATGCGCAGTGCATCCAAGCTCTGCAGCGTCGGTGACATCGATGGTGAGTTCGATCGGTTCTCTCATGATCAGCTGGGTACCGGGGAGTCGAGGCGGACCTCGCGTTTTGCGATCAGCCACCGTGAACCAACGGGGATGAGCACATCGCGATACCTGCCCCAGTGGTCGGGTGTGCGGCGGTTCATGACCAGAAAATAACTGGCAGCGTGCGCTTCGGTCATTGTGACGGAATGAATGAGAACGCTCGAAACGTGGTGACGCACCATTGGCACTTCGCCAGCTGCGACTGCCCTCTCGGCCAGGCTGCGCCGAACCTCGCCGCCGAGACGTTCGACAATCGCCGCGCGTCCCAACAACAGTTCCTTGCCAGGCAGGATCATCTGGCCGTCCTCGGCGAACTGTTCCCCGAGTTCCTCGACCCTGCCGGAATCGCCTGCGTGGTTGTACCGCACAAGGGTTTCGCGAATGCGTTCTCTGGCCATCAGCTCCCACACCGGCATCGCCCACTCGGGTGTCTCGTGTTCGGCGGCACCATTGGTCATCGTTGATCCTTTGCGCGTCTCGTGCCCGGCGCGTTGCCATCGACGAAAATCCTTCACCTACTTTACGGTTTCAGTGCGCTGAAAGTCGGGTCGGCGGCAGATAACCGGACTGGCAAACAAGTCGCGAGGGTCCAGAATGATCCGATGCGTATCGTTCGTGACGATTTGTCGGGCCCCGAAGTCGCTGCGCTCCTTGCGGTTCATCTCGCGGGGATGCGAGCCACGTCGCCGGCCTGCAGCGTGCATGCGTTGGAACTCGATGCGCTCCGCGCACCAGACGTCCACTTCTTCACAGCGTGGGATTGCGACGAGTTGATGGGCATGGGTGCGCTGAAGGTGATCGGCCCCGACCACGGCGAGCTGAAGTCGATGCGGACCGATGAGCGGTATCTACGACGCGGTGTTGGTGCCGGCATTCTGACGCAGCTGCTCGACGAGGCGCGCTTGCTTGGCATGACCAGAGTGAGCCTGGAGACTGGCACCGGTGAGTCGTTCGAAGCAGCGCACGCATTGTATGTGCGCTTTGGTTTTCAGCCGACCGGCCCGTTCGGCGACTACGAGGTTGACCCCTTCAGCAGCTACTACACGGTCGAACTCAAAACCGACTGAAGACCTGGTGGGTTCTGTACTCTTGGCTGCGCGTCTGGGTGTGATCAACCGCGCTCTCCAGATTGCAGTGCCGCAACTTGAGAGCCTCGAATTGGTGAAGGATTCTGATGGCCGACCTCGTTTAGAGGCTCGATATCGACATTGGCGTGAGGTGGGCGCCCGCCAGAACGAAGCAGACTTTTCTGACGGAACGCTCCGCTTGATCGGCTTGCTTTGGTCTTGGGCTTCGAGACGTTTTGGCGGCGGAAATTGCGCCATCGAGCATTTACCAAATGTCGATGCTTGCGTTCGATTGATATGCAGGTCTGGTACGCCGTAGAAGGAATCACAGACAGCCCGGCGACCCGAAGCGGAGTCTCGTGTCAGCTGCCTCGAAGTCCTCGTTTCGGGTCATTTGGAGACAGCGTCACACCGAGCGGCCAGCTGCTGCCCAGTACTCGTCTCTGATCAGCCGCTTGTACAGCTTGCCTGCCTCGGTTCGAGGAAGCGACGGGCGAAAGTCGACGGACCTGGGGCACTTGTAGGACGCCAGGTGTTCGTGGCAGTAACTGATGAGCTGGCCGGCCAGCGCCTCTGAAGCAGCGTGCCCCTCGGCCACTTGCACGACGGCCTTCACCGACTCGCCCCACTCGGCGTCTGGCACACCGATCACGGCGACGTCGTGCACAGCCGGGTGACCGATGAGCAGTGCCTCGATCTCGGCGGGGTAGACGTTCACTCCGCCGGTGATGACCATGTCCTTTTTGCGATCACTGATGAAGAGGAACCCGTCGTCGTCCAGGTACCCGATGTCGCCGATGGTGTGGCGCTTGCCCGTATAGGCGGCCTGCGTTCCGGCCGTGTCGTTGTGGTATTCGAACCGGTTCTGGAGCGCCATGAATATCTGGCCGATCTGATTCGGAGGAAGATCGTGGCCGTCGTCGTCGACGATGAACAACTCAACCCCACGAACTGCTCGACCGACGGTGCCGGGGTGCGCAAGCCATGCAGACGGCTTGGCGATGGTGGCGGCGCCCTCCATGCCGCCGTAGGTTTCCCAGATCACCGGGCCCCACCAAGCCATCATCTTCTCCTTCACGTCGCGCGGACACGGTGCCGCTGAATGCACGACGGAGTGCAGCGATGACACGTCGTACGCCAGGCGGTCAGCCTCGGGAATGCGCAGCATACGAACGAACTGCGTTGGCACCATGTAGGCGGTCGTCACGCGGTGCTGCTCGATGAGTGAGAGCGTCTGCATAGGGTCGAACCGCTCGGTGATGATCAGTGCGTGTCCCACGTGAAGGGCACCCATATAGTAAGCGTGCGAACCACCGTGGAACATGCCAGTGGTCACCAGGTGGGGTCCTTCGAAGGGGCGGAAGTCGAACGCTCGACCGAATATGGCCGACTGGTTTGCCTCCTCCCGAGGGTCCGGGTTGGTTGACTTCCGGCGGATTCCCTTGGGCTTCCCGGTTGTTCCGGAGGAGTACGGAAACAGCGACCCGGTAGTGAGGTTGGGCGGCGGAGTTCGGGTTTGGGAAGATGTGACGTCGTCCAACTGGCGATAACCGTCGATCACCCCACCGACGAGCAGCGTCGGGACGAGAGCGCCAAGCTCCCCTTCGGGCGTGGTGAGCTTGTCATGGAAACGGGCGTCGACGATCACGAGGCCAGCGCCAGAATGTGCCGCGATCTCGCGAACCTCTGAACCCGTCAGGTGAGGGTTGAGGGGAATGAACGCATACCCCGCTTCCTGGCACGCCAGCGAGATGGTCACGAGATACAGGCTGTTGGGAAGCATCGCCGCTACGGGGGTTCCGGCCGTGAGGCCGAGCGACCGGATTGCGTGCGCCACCTGGTGGGCGTCGCCTGCCAACTCGGCGTACGTCCGCGACCCTTGCGGCGAGCTGAGCACCGCAAGCGCGTCGGGGTGATCTTCCGCGATGTACCAGACGCCAAGCCGTTGGTCCCATGGGTGTTCCATCCATCCTCCTGAAAACAGGGTAATCATAAACCTAGATTTCGATCAGCCGCCAGAAGGCTGCGCAGTTTGCCTTGTGCGACTCAACTCAACAGCGCGGTGGGGGTTCATCCGCCAATTTATTGACGGTTGATCCGCCATTGAATTCTTCGCTTCTCGAGGGGTCGCCGGTCAACGGATGCGATCACGTAGTTCGAATTTCTTTACTTTCCCGCTCGACCCACGGGGCAACTCAGTGACGACTTTGATGAACTCGGGCGTTTTCTGCCGGGCAACTCCGAGCGAAGCGAAGTGGCGGCCGACGTCGTCAAGGTCAAGAGTCTCGCCGTTGCGTGTGATCACGAACGCCATGACCCGCTCGCCGTACCGTGGGTCGGGGCGACCAATCACTGCGGCCTCAAGCACGGCAGGGTGCAGCGCCAGAAGATCTTCCACCTCCTTCGACGCAATGTTCTCACCACCGCGGATGATCACGTCCTTCTTGCGGTCGGTGATGGTGAGGTATCCGTCGGCGTTCAGCCGGCCGATGTCACCGGTCAGGAACCAAGCGCCAGGGAGGAACGCATCATCGTCGTGGAGGGGGTTCTGGTACCGCACAAATTGTTCCGGCCCGCGCACAGCGATCTCGCCCGCTTCGCCCGGCGTCACGTCGTTGCCGTCGTCATCGACAAGGCGCAGCTCGTTGCCTGGGGTGGGTCGACCGTCAGTCGTTGCTCGGTCTTGCAAAGGGTCATCTGGATGTCCGGTTGTGACGACGGGATGCTCGCTTGATCCGTAGGCTCGGTACGTCCGAATTCCGAATGCGTCTGCGCGCTCGACCAGCGACGGTGCAACGCTCGCGGCGCCAGCCATGTAGCCCGTCATGCTTCCGATGTCTCGTTGGTTGGCTGCAGCAGCTTCCATCAGGCCGATGAGATGGAATGGGGTGCCGCTGGTGTTTGTGCAACGGTGTTGTTCGATCAACTCGGCAGCAGCAGCGGGCTCCCATTGGTCCATGAAGACAACGGAGTTGCCGTGCAGTGAAACTCGGAGCACGTTGAGCACCCCTGCGATGTGGCCGGCAGGAAATGCAGCGAGCGTCACCCGGTCAGGGCCGACGCCAAGCAGGCTTGTGAGCGAGTTGACCTCAGCAATGAGTGAGGCATGGTTATGCACGACTCCTTTGGGCTCGGCGGTGGTGCCGGACGTGTAGATCAGCAGACAGGGGGCGTCGGCGCTGACGGTGCTGATCGGCACGTGGTTCTGTCCCGATTCGAGGGATGACCATGGAATCGTGACCACCTCGGAACCGTCTAGCCGGTTGGTCCTCGCAGATGTTTCCGGCGAACCTGCAATACCCGCACGCTCGATCACCAACACGTGCTCAAGCTTCGGAACGTCCTTCAGCGAAGCAACCCGGTCGAGGAAGTCGATGTTGCGCCAGGTGGACGGGACGACCAATCCGCGCGCGCCGGAGGAGCGCAGGATGAACCCGACCTCGGCCGGCCCGTAGACATGCACGATGGGAACAATGAGCAGGCCGAGGTGCATCGCCGCCTGATAGGTGATGACGCCTTCGATCCAGTTCGGAACCTGCACAGCGAGCACGTCACCTGCGCCGTAGCCGAGGTGACGCAGTCCGGCCGCAACATGAATCGCTCGTCGGTGGAGTTCTGCGAGTGTGGTTTCGGCGGGGTGTTCGTAGCTGTGAAATATCAACTGTGTGGTTGGGTTTCGGCGAGCTCCTTCAGCGATTGCTTCACCGAGTGTGAGCGATGTATGGAAACCCATCTGACGCCAACGGGTGCGAAGCGCCGCCCGGTCGCTCGCCAGGTCGGCACGCGAGTACGCGCTCGGGGGATTCACGTGCGCGTATTGGTAGGGTTGAAGGCGGTCATTGAACATGCATATTATTCACCTGATTTCCGAGCCTTGGAACAACGAGAACTTCCCTGCCTACCCGGAGGAGCCGAGCATGACTGAATTGCACGCCAGCCCACCTGTGTCGGCCGACATCGTTGCTGCGCGGGGTGTGCTTAGGGACGATCAGTTCCGAACGGAGCTGCGGGGCTGGCTTCGCACCAACCATCCCGGGAAGCCGCCCAAGGGGCCGGATCGCGTTGCGTGGGTGAAGGCGTGGAACGCGTTGCTGGTTGACAGCGGTTGGGCTGCGCCGTCGTGGCCCATTGAGCATGGCGGCATGAACTTGCCCTTCAGCAAGCAGGTCATCTACACCGAAGAGATTGCTCGGGCCAACGTTCCAGGTGCGCTCGGCACAGGCGTCGGAATCGCAGGCCCGACGATCATCACGCACGGCACTACTGACCAACAGCGCCGCTGGTTGCGGCCGATGATCCGCGCCGACCATGTGTGGGCGCAGGGCTATTCCGAGCCGGGTGCTGGATCGGACCTTCCATCTCTGCTGACTAGGGCCGAACGCCATGGTGACGAGTACGTCGTCACTGGACAGAAGATCTGGTCGTCCTCGGCGAACCTCGCTGACAAGATCTTCACGCTCGTACGGACCGGCGAACCCGGTAGTCGCCAGCACGGCATCAGCTACCTCATCATCGACGCGCACGCTCCCGGTGTAGAGATTCGTCCTATCAAGGACATGACCGGCGGGGCCGACTTCTGCGAAGTGTTCTTCGACGAGGTTCGCGTGCCGGTGCAGGACCGGGTGGGTGAGGAGAACAAAGGCTGGGCCATCACCCGCACCAGCCTCGGCCACGAACGTGCTGCAGGTGCTTATCAGCAGGCAACTCGCTACCGGCGGGTGCTGTCTGAACTGATCGAGCTGGCTCGCGACCGAGGGCTGACCGCCGACCCGTTGGTGCGTCAGCGGCTGGCCGACTTCGTCATCCGGCAGCGCATCAGCGAATACTCGGGAATGCGCACCATCAACGGCATCACCCAGTCAGGCGATCCTGGCCCGCAATCCTCAGTGTCACGACTTGCCAGTTCGCTATTCGAACAAGAGCTGCACGTGCTTGCCGTCGACCTGCTCGGGCCATATGCAACGTTGGACAGACGGGCCACTGACGCGGTTCAAGGCGGCCGCTGGGTGTGGGGGTTCCTGCGTACGCGGGCATCCACGATCGGTGCGGGAACCGCCGAGATTCAGCGCAACACTGCAGGCGAACGTGTACTTGGTCTGCCTCACGAGCCCGAGATGCAGGTGGCGCGATGAGCGGCACCGCTGTACACGAGCCGGACTCCCTTGCCGACATCCGCACCGAAGCTCTCGCCTGGTTCAGTGCCCACTTCAAGCCGCGTGACCCGCTTGCGGACGACGACCGCGCCGACATCCTCGTCCGCACGCCGGATGGTCACCATGCGTTCGTCGAACAATCTCGCACATTCCTGATGCAGCTCGCCGATGCAGGCCTTGCCGGATTGGCCGTGCCGACCGAATTCGGTGGACGTGGCCTGACGCGTGCGCACGACCATGCGGTGAACGACGTAATGATGGATTTCGACACGCCGTCGCTTCGCGGCATCGGCATCGGGCCGCACCTTGCGCTGCCGACCGTGTTGATGGCCGGCACGCAGGATCAGAAACAACGGTATGTCCCGAAGATCTTCACCGGTGAAGAGTTGTGGTGCCAGATGTTCTCCGAGCCCGATGCCGGCAGTGACCTGGTGTCACTTCGCTGCGCGGCCCGCCCGCACGGAGATGCCTTTGTGGTCACCGGCCAGAAGGTGTGGTCGTCCTACGCCGCCGACGCACACTTCGGGCTGCTGTTGGCCCGAACGGACCCAGAGGCGGCAAAACCGCACGCCGGCATCACGATGTTCATCCTGCCGATGAACCTGCCCGGCGTCAGCGTTCGCCCGCTGGTGGACATCGGCGGGGGACTGCACTTCAACGAAGTGTTTCTCGATGAAGTGGTGTTGGACCGTGAGTTCGTGCTCGGCGGGATCAACTCCGGATGGCAGGTGGCCAACGGCACGCTGGGCGGTGAACGCGGCGGCTACATGGGAGGGTCCGGCGGAGGTCGGCGCCACCGACAGGTACTGCAGGCAGCATCTGAATCCGTGCGCACAGATCCAGTGATGCGTCAGCGCATGGTGTCGGTGATCGCCGAGGAACGGCTGCTGGAACTGTTGCGAGACCGGTTGGCGGCTGGTCAGTTATGCGGCGGCAACTCGGCTGCAGGGTCGATGATGAAGGTGGCTGCGGGAAACCTGGAGCAAAAGGTGTCGGAGCTGTTGGTCGACATGGTTGGACCCTCAGCTGTGTGCTGGGAAGCACGCGACCGCAACGGCGATCGCTATTCGTATGCACTCAATGCTTCTCGTCAGGCGACCATCGCTGGCGGAACCCATCAGATTCAGCGGAACTTGATGGGGGAACGAGTTCTGGGTCTGCCTCGCTGAGCACAGGTGGTGTGCTTGGCGAGGTGACCCGGTTCAGATTCACCGGACCCGGTCAGTCGTTGTAGACGTCGAGCAGCTGCATGCCCGAGCGGCGTTGATACATGAAGGTGAGCTGCTTCAGCCAGTGAGCGCTGGCTGCTTCCTCATCGCCCTGCTCGATGAGCTTCAGCAGCTTCTTGTAAGACCGTACGGCGCGTCGGAACAGGTCTTGGTCGGTTGTGGCAGCTGCTGACCCGAAGTGATGCTCCAAAATGTCGTGCAGTAGCGAACCGAACATGGCCATCGTGCTGTTGCCTGCGCGAGTGATGATTGCTTCGTGAAGCGCTGCCGCTGCGCGTCCGAACGCGTGGCCGTCGAACGCTTCGGCTGCGGTGTCAGCCTGAGCGACGATGGCGTTGAGCACAGCAAGGTCTTCCTGAGTGTGCGAACGGGCAAGACGCCCGGCCAGTGGCGGCTCGATCATCATGCGCGCATCGTCGAGATCGCCGAGGGTTGTGCCGCGCAGCTGTAAGACGACGCCGATCATCTCCGACAGCGAATCAAGTTTCGGTTCGGTGACTATGGCACCGCCACCCCTTCCGCGTTTGATGCCGATGAGCCCCTGAGATTCAAGGACCCGCAGCGCTTCTCGCAGCGTGGTGCGGGCGATGCCGAACATGGCCGTCAGCTCTTCTTCCTGAGGCAGCTGGTGCCCGATGGGGAGTTTTCCTGATGCAATCTGGCGACGAATTCGTTCAGCAACCACCTCGCCGGCCTTCGGAACCTTGATAGTGCTGTCGACGGCAACGGGGTCAGATTCGGAGCTGGACGCGGTAGCCGAAACAGTGTGCGCAGATGGCTCGCGGCGGGCGGAAGACCGCTTGGTAGCACCCGTTCCCGCCCGTTTTGGAGTGCGGGATGGGGTGGCGTTTCGTGCGGTCATTGCCAATATCCTAAGACTGGAGTCTGAATTCGAGAAAAGAGTATCCTTATTTCCTTTCGGATCTGAGTACCTTATGCCAGCGGTGCCGCCGCTGGCAGTCGAATGGAGTCCACACATGCAACTCAAGCCAGGTTCACGTCTCAAGTCTCAGGTGTGCGATGCCCAGGTGGTTGTCGTCAAGGCGCCAAAGGATGCAGTCGATCTTCGTTGCGGTGGAGCGCCGATGATCGACGCAGCTGCTGGCGCCGACGCTTCGCTCTCGCTCTCTCCTGAGTTCTCGGCGGCATCATTGCTCGGCAAGCGGTACGCAGACGAAGAACTCGGCATTGAACTGCTCTGCAGCAAGGGTGGAGCCGGGTCGCTCAGCGTGGGTGAGACCAACCTTGAGGTCAAGGGAGCGAAGGCCTTGCCTTCGTCGGACTGAAGCAGGCCAGTGCGAAGCAACGAAGCAGACACCCGATGAACTTGATGATGCTGCTCGATATGGCAGCAGAGGCCGAACCAGACAGGCTGGCACTTGGTAGGCGCGCAGATGGTCTGACCTATGGCCGGTTGAAGGAACTTGCGGGCAGCGCTGCGGCGTGGTTGGCGGACCAAGGCGACAATGTCATCTACGGCGACGTGTCCACCCCAACGCTACCGGTTCTCCTGTTTGGCAGTTCCTGGGCTGGCAAGCCGTTCGTGCCGGTCAACTTCAGGTTGGCTGCTGACCGTCTCCATGCCCTCATTGCGACGCAAGCGCCTGCGGTGCTGGTCGGCCCGCAGTCCGCGCAGCAGTCAATCAGCGCGCATAACACAGCGTCCGCTGCTCAGGCCATAGCGGCTACAGCAGCGTCCGAAGCCGAGTGGTCATTCGACGACGAAGACATCGCCATCGTGTTGCATACGTCTGGTACCAGCGGCACTCCGAAGCCCGTGGTGCTGCGACAGCGGCATCTTGTCGGCTACGTCCTCGGCTCGGTGGACTTCCTGGCGGCAGATCCAAGCGAAGCAACGCTGGTCTCCGTGCCGCCATATCACATCGCCGGAATGGCAGCCATCCTCACCTCCGTGTTCGGTGGACGCAGGCTGGTGCAGCTGCCGGTGTTCGAGCCCACCGATTGGATCATGGCGGTGCGGGAGGAAAGCATCACCCACGCGATGGTCGTGCCAACGATGCTGGCCCGCATCATCGACGCGCTGATCGCGGAAGGCGATTCTTCTGCCGGGCTGCCGACGTTGCGCCACTTGTCTTATGGGGGTGGCCGTATGCCCATTCCGGTCATCGAACAAGCCATGCAATTGCTCCCACACGTCGACTTCGTCAACGCATACGGTCTCACCGAGACGTCGTCTTCCGTCTCCGTCCTGGGGCCTGATGACCACCGCCAGGCGGTCTTGTCCGACGACCCAGCGGTCCGTGCCAGGCTCGGTTCGGTCGGGCAGCCGTTGCCCACGATCGAGCTCACCATCCGAGACCTCGACGGCCGTGAAGTGCCGCAAGGTGAGCAAGGCGAGGTGTGGGTACGCGGCGATCAGGTCAGCGGCGAATATGGGTCTCGCTCGTCACTCGACGCCGACGGCTGGTTCGCTACGAAGGATGCCGGTTTCCTCGACGCCGACGGCTATCTGTTCCTGGCCGGCCGTATCGACGACGTCATCGTGCGCGGGGGCGAGAACCTCTCACCGGGCGAGATTGAAGACGTGCTTATCAACCATCCGTCCATCAAAGAAGCCGCTGTCGTCGGCATTGCAGATACCGAGTGGGGCGAGGTGCCCGCGTGTGCTGTGGTGTTCGAACCGGGTTCCACGGTTACAGCTATTGACGTGCAGGCGTGGGTTGCGTCGCACCTGCGCAGCGCCCGGGTGCCCGCCGTTGTTCACGTGATGGACGAGCTGCCGTACAACGACACCGGCAAACTGTTGCGCAGGGAATTGAGGCCCGTTCTGCAGGGTCTGCACCAGACGTAAGCCGGCGTGTCATCGAGGTACTCATGTCGGCATGAAACTCGCACTATGCCTCGCGTGAAACTGGTATCGGGTTGATGCGTACCGACCAAGGTTGACTGGTCCGTACTGGATTGCGGCTGCCTCGCCATGACAGGGTGAGCGGATGCACATCGCAATCGCATTCGCCAACACCGCCTGGTACGCCTCGGGCGACGGAGCTGTCTCTCTCGCTGTAGGGGCTGAGGCGGTGGGGGTCGAGTCGCTGTGGACCGTCGAGCACGTGGTGGTGCCGGTGGGCTACGAATCTACGTACCCATACGATGTGTCAGGCCGTATGCCAGGTGGTCGGGAAGACTTCGACATCCCTGACCCGCTGATCTGGCTCAGCTACATCGCCGCGCGCACCAGCCGCATCAAGCTGGCAACGGGGGTCATGATCCTGCCGCAGCGCAACCCGATCGTTGTTGCCAAAGAGGTCGCCACGCTCGACGCCATGTCTGGTGGGCGGGCCGTGCTCGGGGTGGGTGTCGGCTGGTTAGCCGAAGAGTTCGCAGCGCTCGGTGTTCCGTTCAACGAACGCGGTAAGCGCACAGATGAATACATCGCCATTCTGCGAGCGTTGTGGAGCGGCGAGGCAGCCGAGTTCCACGGCGAATTCTTCGACTTCGGACCCTGCCATTCACGGCCTACTCCGGTTGCCAAGTCCGTCCCAATCGTCATCGGCGGCCACACCGAGATTGCTGCCCGCCGCGCCGGAAAGTTGGGCGACGGGTTCTTCCCTGGGTCGGGGACGATCGAAGAACTGACGCATCTCATCGGTATCGTCCGCGCCACTGCTCAGGAACACGGCCGTGACCCTGATGCCATCGAGATCACCACCGGTGCCATTGCGCGCGGCGCCAAGTTATACGAACATATCGAAGCGATCGCCAAACTCGGGGTGAAGCGGATCGTGCTCGCACCATCGAAGCCAGGAGATTTCTCGCAGGCCGAGGACCTCGTGACTCGCTTCAGCGACCTGTAATCCTCTGGACGAGCGCCTTGGCCGGATCGCCGGGGAACTGTTGGCTTCGACTCGGTTGTCTGATGTCGTGGACGTTGCGCTCGTTGCGCTCGTTGCGCTCGCCGCTGACGGCCTCGGTGGAGTCCCAACGAAGTCCCGTCGAAGCGCAGGACGCGCTTGCCGGAACAGGCGTCGTACTTTAGTAAGCTGTAAGTATGACCACGACGAAGCGCAAAGTATCGGTGTCTCTAGACGAGGACCTGGTTGAAGAGCTCGAAATCGGCGGCGAGGGACTCTCCGCTCAGGTCAATGATGCGATCCGAGCAGAACTCAAACGCCGGCGTCGTCACCGCCTGCTTGGGGAGATGCTCGATGGCTTCGAAGCGACACACGGAGCGGTGAACGAAAAGCTCGTCCAGAAATACATGGACCTGCTCGGATGAGTCTCGTATTGGTCCTCGACGCCGCGGCCATCTCAAGTTTGGGAAATCAGCGGGGCGTGAAGTTCCAAGAAGTTCGCGCTGCGCTCGAAGCGGCGAGACGACTCGAACGAGACGTCGTCGTCCCGGCTGTCATTCTCGCGGAGCTGTATCGGGGCCTGGGTCACAATCAAACGGTTGACGCCTGCCTGAGCCGCGAAACGGCAATTCACGTTCGCGATACCGATCGGCCGTTCGCTCGTCTGGTTGGCGGAGTCTTAACCGCCGCGAAGACCGGCTCGAAAGACATGGCTGATGCCCACGTGGTGACTGCTGCGCTAGACGCAGGCGGTGGAGTCATCATTACCGGCGACGAAGACGATCTGAAACGTCTGGCTGCCCCGTACAACAACATTCACGTCAAGGCGATCTAACCTGTCCGACCGCCGAATGCAGATGACGCGGGTTTACGCCCGCATGTAGGTGACCACGGCGAGCACGCGCCGATTTGTCGTGTGGTCCGACAGGAGCTGCAGCTTGGCGAAGATGGAACTGACGATGGGTTCAACGGTCTTGATACTGAGGTGCAGTTCCCGGCAGATCGCGCTGTTCGATAGGCCGCGTGCCATGAGCTCGAGCACTTCGTTCTCGCGAGCTGTGAGTCCAGCGAGTCGGCCATCGCTGCGTGCGGTCGCAAGGTTGGCGGCGATTTCGCTGAGTCCGACGTGCTCGATGACGAATCGGCCCTGCGCGGCGAGATCGTCGAAGAGGCGCTGCTCGGGCAATGACAGAAGATTCGTCCGAGTGCGCGTAACGCCGAGCGCACCGAGGGTCCCATCGACGCCCGTGATTGTTCGGACCTGAAGGTCGTGTCTGTCGATCAACGCGGTCACGGTTGTTGGCAACAAGACATCGGTCGTCTCCGGCCAGACGCCGACGGCGTGAAGCTCGTCGGCCCCGACCCAGAGGGTCGCAGCATGGGCATCGAGAGCTTCGGCAACGGTCCGAACGAAGCTGGTGGGCAGGTCAGCCGTGCTCGCCCCGGCGCGAGACAGCCAAGTGAGCGCGGCGTAGGTTGCGAGGTGCTGGCCGTGGACAACCGCCCAGCCTGCCGCAAGGGGAACAAGAGCAGCCAGCAGGATCCCGGGCCGGGGCGTTCCCCAGACCGCAAGCCCGATCACAAGCGCCCCGATGGACGCCCCGGTCGCCGCGCCAAGGACAGCGAGTTGAGACCGCTCCTCTGCGCCACAGCGCCGCCAACGAACGGCGACAGCAACGAGCCACAGTAGTTGGAACGCGACATAGGCCGGCCTGGAGATCGCAGACCACACCGTCAGCACAACGTGAGGAGCGTTGGCGTTCAGCGGATGTCTGGCGCTAAGGCCGGCCTGGTCATATTCGACGGGCCACAGCGCGGACAGCGCGGCGCACAACGTCGCTACCGCAACGACGGCACCCAAGACTGGCCGCCAGCGCGGTGAAGGTGGCCGACCATCAGGAAAAGAGGCAACTGAAATGGTGCTGAACGCCAGCCCAATAGCGACCGGCCAGACACCGATCCATGCCCGCCACTCGCCAGCGCGTGTCCCGGTGTCGGTGTGTCCGATCTGTCGCCCGACAAAATCAACGGCCTCGATCGTCCCAGTCGCAAGGAACAACCCTGCAAGATCCTCGGTTGGGACTCCCCACAACAACGTTTCGATACACTCAAAATCAAGCCGTGTAGCAACGACCGATAGAACCCGCCCCAGCGCGAACCCCCTCAAATGGGGCCAGAATTCTCCAGCGTTCTCAGATAGTGCTGACTGGCATTCTCGGCCTCGCGGGCAATGTCGCCTACGGCTTTGAGGCCATCCACATGTCCTTCGGCGACGTGCAGCTCGTCGACCGCTCCGGAGCTGCGAACCTCATCAAGCCACTCGGTCTGTTCTTTCCGTTCTCGTTCATCCTTGTGGCCGCGGGACTTTCTGAGTTGCGCCATCGAGCCCAGGCAGCCCTCGTAGTGGCCGCAATGGTCCTATGGCCCGTCGCCCACATCGGCAACATCGCACCTCTCGCCGTGGCGAGCAACGCCGCTCTCTTCGTGGCATTCGGTAGCCTTGCCACGCACCGCCACAGCGCCTCGTAGGCATTTCCGAGGTAGAACCACGCGTTGACGAGCGTGCGTTCGGCTAGCCCCTGCGGCTCATTGGACGAGACGGTCACAAAGGATGTGATCTCTTTCGTTCGTTCAGCAGTCAGCAGAGAGAACTCTGCTCGGGTCACTAACCGCTGGACTGTGAATTCCTTACGGGTCGTGGTCAGGACCACACGCGATAGGCCAGGTGCACGGCGCCGTTGCCGAACCGCCGCTCGTCGATAAGTTCAAGATTCACGCGCAGATCGGTGGGCAGGGCCGACTTGCCTGCGCCGACTGCGATCGGGGAGAGCACCAATCGGATCTCGTCCACGAGGCTGGCACGCAGGGCTTGCGCGGCGAGTTCGGGTCCGCCCACCATCAAGTCGGCGGCGGACCTTTCCTTCACGGCACGCGCTTCGTCGGGATCGAATGCCGACACGATGCGTGTCCGCTTCGTGACCGGGTTAGTGAGAGTGGTGGAGTACACAAGCTTGTCGGAGTTCTGCCATGAGGCGGCGAAATCAGCCATTGTCGCCGATTCCTTGGCGAGCGATGGCTCCGTTTCCCACACGGCCATCGTCTCGTACATGCGCCGGCCGAGCAGCTGTGTGCCGATGCTTCGCATCATGTCGTTGTAAAACACGTGCACGTCCTCGTCGGGAACAGACCAGTCGAATGAGCCGGCGGCGTCCTCTGAGAAGCCGTCGAGAGAAGTGTTGATGGCGTAGATCAGCTTCCCCATGTGTCCCTCCGAGCGGGTGGGTGTCGGTAGTTCCGAGCGATGACATCATGACCGGAAACTTGTGCAGCACCCCACCTCATCGACGAGGTGCGCGTATGGGCTCCCCGGATCGTGCCGCCCACCACCGCCAGGTGACAAGTGGTGCGGTAGGAATCAGGTGCTACCGTCTGGTTCATGTCGGTTCGCAAGATCTCGGTCGCGCTCGAGGAGTCCATTGCGCACGCAGCGGCAGAAGCAGCCGCACGTCACGGCGTCAGCCTCTCTTCATGGTTGAACCAGGCCGCAGAACGCGCGCTCCGCATCGAAGCGGGGCTCAGGGCCGTTGCGGCGTGGGAAGAAGAACACGGACCCTTGACCACGAGTGAACTTGCTGCGGCCGACCGTTTCTTGGCGAATAAGCAGCGCAAGCGAGCGTCGTGAGCGGATACACCTACGACACAGGGGTGCTCATCGCCGCGGAACGTAGCGACCGGTTCGTCTGGGCGCTTCACCGGCGGCTGCTGGAACAAGGCAATGCGCCATCGCTCCCTTCAACGGTGCTCGCGCAGAGCTGGCGCGGCGGACCTCAGGCACAGCTCTCGCGACTCCTCGCAGGCTGCGAGGTGAGGCCAATGACCGAAGCCCAGGCGCGCGCCGCTGGGAGCCTCCTCGCGCGAACCCGAACCGCCGACATCGTCGATGCCAGCGTGATGGTCGTCGCACGAGAGCGAGGCGACCAGGTCCTCACGAGCGACCCTGACGATCTTGGACCCTTGTCTGCCGCGCTCGGCCGACCACTCGTCACCGTCCGCTCAATCGGCGATATCCGATCCTGACGCCACGACTCGGGCCGTGATGGAAGGGGTTCTTGAGTGGGCCGCAAACTCGCGGAGCCGCTTCGAGTCGAGAAGGGCAAGGCCATCATCGATGTGCTGCTCCCAGCACCGTGCCGTCTCCACGACGATGATCCATGCCCTCAGCCTGTCGCTAGCTGTACACGCGAGGCGCCCGACCTGTGCGGCCACTGGGTTCGGTCGCCGGTCACCGGGCACCGCAGCCGACC
>JAYSSK010000192.1:0-3612 GCA_043720595.1 Acidimicrobiia bacterium | reverse complement strand
TCGCCGCAGTCAACGTCGTCTTCCCATGGTCAATATGACCCATAGTCCCAATATTCAAATGCGGCTTGTTCCGCTCGAACTTTGCCTTAGCCATGATGTGTGTGCTTTCTCTGGTGTCTTTGCGAATTGTCTACGAACGGATTGAATTACTCGCCACGAACACGGGCGATGATTTCCTTCGCCACGTTCTCGGGTACTTCTTGGTAGCTGTGGAACTGCATGGTGTACTGGGCGCGGCCCGAGGTACGTGAACGCAAGTCGTTGATGTATCCAAACATCGACGAAAGCGGAACCTTGGCACGGATGACCTGCGCGTTACCGCGAGCTTCCATGCCTTCCATCTGGCCACGACGGCTGTTGATGTCGCCGATGACGTCGCCCATGTAGTCGTCAGGTGTGACAACTTCGACGGCCATGATCGGTTCGAGCAGCACAGGGCTGCACTTCTTCGCTGCATCTTTGAACGCAATGGATCCGCAGGTTTCGAAGGCCTGCTGCGACGAGTCGACGTCGTGGTAGGAACCGTGGACGAGCGAGATCTTGACGTCTTCCATCGGGAAGCCGGCAAGGACACCACCGGAAAGCGCACCCTTGATGCCGGCATTGACCGACGGGATGAACTCACGGGGAATCACACCACCAGTGATCTTGTCGACGAACTCGTAACCCTTGCCAGGGTTTGGCTCGACGTCGATCACGATGTGAGCGAACTGGCCCTTACCGCCGGTCTGCTTGACGTACCGCTCCACGTGACCCATGACGCTCTTGCGGATGGTCTCGCGGTAGGCAACCTGTGGCTTGCCGACGTTGGCTTCGACACCGAACTCTCGGCGCATACGGTCGACGAGCACCTCAAGGTGCAACTCGCCCATGCCAGAGATGATGGTCTGGCCGGTTTCCTCATCGGTGCGAACACGGAAGGTCGGGTCTTCGTCGGACAGGGCATACATAGCCTTGCCCAACTTGTCCTGGTCGGCCTTGGACTTCGGTTCGATTGCGACGTCAATCACCGGGTTCGGGATGTCCATCTTCTCGAGGATGATGGCGTGATCGCGTGGAGCCAGCGAGTCACCGGTCTTGGTCTCGGTGAGGCCGAGCACCGCAACGATGTCGCCTGCCAGTGCCTCTTCCACGTCCTCGTGGCTGTTGGCGTGCATCAGCAAGATGCGGCCGACGCGCTCTTTCTTTTCCTTGGTGGTGTTGTAGATCTCGGAGTTGCGCTGCAACTTGCCGGAATACACACGCACATAGGTCATCTTGCCGTACTTGTCGGCGACGATCTTGAACGCAAGAGCGCTGACAGGCTCGTCTTCGCTTGCCTGACGACTGATTTCTGCGCCGGTCTTCGGATCAGTTCCAGCCGTTGGCGGAAGGTCGAGCGGCGACGGGAGAAAGTCGATGACGGCGTCGAGCATGGGCTGCACGCCCTTGTTCTTGTAAGCCGATCCACAGAGCATCGGGACGAACTCGAAGGCAATGGTGCCCTTGCGGATTGCTCCCTTGATCTCTTCTTCAGAAACCTCTTCGCCGCCGAGGTACTTCTCCATCAGAGCTTCGTCGGAAGTCGCGATGGTGTCGAGCATCTTCTCGCGATATTCAGCGGCCTGGTCTGCGAGATCAGCAGGAATGTCAACTTCTTCCCAGGTAGCGCCGAGTTCTTCTGAGTTCCAGATGAGAGCCTTCATCTTGACCAGGTCGACGATGCCAGCAAAGCCGCCTTCGGACCCGATTGGGAGCTGCACGATAAGCGGCTTGGCGTCGAGCCGGTCGATGAGCATGTCGACTGTCTTCCAGAACGAAGCGCCCATACGGTCCATCTTGTTGACGAAACAGATGCGAGGGACGCGGTACTTGTCAGCCTGACGCCACACGGTTTCGGTTTGTGGCTCTACGCCCGCAACGGCGTCGAACACAGTGACTGCGCCGTCGAGGACACGCAGCGAACGCTCTACTTCGATGGTGAAGTCGACGTGACCAGGGGTGTCGATGATGTTGATGCGGTGGTCACGCCAAAACGTGGTGGTCGCAGCCGAGGTGATAGTGATCCCGCGCTCTTGTTCCTGCACCATGTGGTCCATCGTCGCTGCACCATCGTGCACCTCACCGATCTTGTACGTCTTGCCGGTGTAATACAGGATGCGCTCGGTCGTCGTGGTCTTGCCGGCGTCGATGTGGGCCATGATGCCGATGTTTCGGTATCGGCTGAGCGGCGTGCTGCGGGGCATGGATCTTCTCGTCTCGTGTCGTTCGTTGCGGGTCTGTCAAGGAGCGGTGGGTGGGGGAACTACGGGTTGCGAAGCGCGAAGTAGAAGTGCGACTACCAGCGGTAGTGCGCGAATGCCCGGTTGCCTTCAGCAGTTTTCTGGAGATCGTCGCGTTTCTTCACCGAAGAACCGACGCCATTGTTGGCATCGAGGATTTCGGCGGCAAGGCGGTCTGCCATGGTCTTCTCGCGGCGCTTGCGGCTGTTGTCCACCATCCAACGAATGGCGAGCGTGTTGGCGCGGCGAGGCTTGACCTCGATTGGCACCTGGTAGGTGGCACCACCGACCCGGCGGCTTTTCACTTCGACGGCAGGACGGATGTTGTCGACTGCCTTTTTCAGCACCGAAAGAGGGTCGCTCTGGGCCTTTTCGGCCGCCTGGTTGATGGCGGTGTAGACGATGCGCTCTGCGGTTGAACGCTTGCCATCGAGCAGGACCTTGTTGATGACCTGGGTGACAAGCACGGACTGATGCACCGGGTCGGGCATGACCTCACGGCGTGGAGCTGGGCCTTTACGTGGCATGGCGGTTCCTCTCAGGCCTTCTTGGCGCCGTAACGACTACGGGCCTGTTTGCGGTTCTTGACACCGGCGGCGTCGAGGGTGCCACGGATGATCTTGTAGCGGACACCCGGCAGGTCCTTCACACGTCCACCACGCACAAGCACAATGCTGTGCTCCTGGAGGTTGTGGCCGACACCAGGAATGTAAGCGGTGACCTCGATACCGGAGGTGAGCCGAACACGTGCCACCTTGCGAAGGGCCGAGTTTGGCTTCTTCGGGGTGGTGGTGTACACGCGGGTGCACACCCCGCGACGCTGTGGGGCGCCCTTGAGCGCAGGCGTCTTGGACTTGGTGGTGTTGCTCTGGCGGCCCTTGCGGACTAGTTGCTGAATTGTGGGCACGTCTGACCTCAGGTGCGACCTTGTATTGGACCTACTGTCGGGAACTTCTCGGCGCAGTGTCGATCGGGGCTCGACCGCAGCAGCCACTGGGGCAACAAGCGGATCGAAGGGCAAAACTGCTGCAACCTGATCGTCACGCTTAGGGGTTCGCTGCAAAGCGGCCCCGAAGCGGCACGGAGGAGAAAGGATAGCGGACGCGCGAGACCCTCTGAACCGAACCGCCGAGCCTCACACCTCGATCAATCGAATGATGTGACGTCCGACTCCCTCGTATTCGTGCGTTTCAACAGCACAGCGGAACCCAAACGCCGTTCGACCACCACGCCAGGGCGGGCCGAGTAGCGGCGAGCGAAAGGACCCGACACGAGGAGATAGTCCGTTTCGACAGCAGGATCTGGCCACTTCCGCCATCGCTCTGTTCGTGGAAACTCAGCAGGGCCTGAG
>JAYSSK010000191.1:0-3614 GCA_043720595.1 Acidimicrobiia bacterium | reverse complement strand
AGGTAACCGTCTTGGGAAGCAGGCCGTCGAGCGACTCGTTCTTCACACCCCAGTAATTCTTCAGCACCTCGTCCTTGTTGGCCGGAGCCTTGGGGTTGACCTTGCGGAAGAGTTCCAGAGTTGCCCAGGTTGACGTCGAGGCCGGGTCACGGATCTCAAGGCCCTTGGCGTAGGTTGCCATTGCGGTGCGGAACTGCTTCACCGGTGCCGCCGTTGACCACCACGGGAACCCATTGACGAAGCCACCCATGCGCAGGTCGTCGAGGCCGTCGAGCGCTGCTTCGGTAAGGCTGTTGGCAGATGCGCCGTAGTAGCCGCCAAACTTCTGGCGGTTGCAGTCCTTCACGAAACGGGCGAGCGTCGTTGGGTCTGTACCGATCTGCACGTATCCAGCTTCACGGGCAACGTCGGCATTGCGGCTGATGATCTCAAGGCATTCAGCTGTGTAGTTGGGAGCAGAAGCCGAGACCTTCAGCACGCCGCCATACTTCACACCTAGTTTTGCAGCTTCGCCTTCGAGGAGCTTTGCGCCGGCTTCGCATGCGGCAACTTCGCTACAGACTGCTGCGGAGAATGGTGCCTGTCCAAGCTTCTTGGCAATGTGCACGTTGGCAACGGACGCACCCGGACCACCTGTTGCGGTCATGAAGTAGTACAGCGAGCGGCCGTGGCCGATGCCAGCCGCTGAGTTGTTACCCGAGCCACCGATGACAGGGAACTTCTTGTCGTTGATGTAGGTCTCGACCGCAGCTTCTGCAGTGGAATCCTGCAGGACCAACCCGACGATGCCCTTGCCTTCGATGAGATCTTTCGCGCCTGCCTGAGCCGCAGCAGCGTCGCTTTTGTCGTCAACGACGAAGATTTCGACTGGCCGACCACCGATGCCACCCTTTTCCTCGTTGACCCATTTGGCCCACGCCTCGGCGACCTTGCCGGAACTCTTGTACGCAGACGATGCACGACCGGTCTCGGCAACGAGAATGCCGAGCTTGACCGACTCGCCCGAGGGCTTGGCCGGAGCCGCTGGTGCCGTAGGAGCAGCCACCGTGGTAGGTGCAGCGACGGTAGTGGCAGGCTTCTTCGTTGTCGTCGCCTTCTTCACCGTTTTCTTGGTGGTCTTCTTGGTGACGGCATCGACTGGGCCGCCTACCATCAGTGCGGTGATCCCCGCGAGCGCGGCGATGCGCAGGACCGATGTCTTCATCTTTTCTCCTGTTTCGGGTTTGGTGGTTCTGGACCGAGACGATTCGGATTTCCGAACGGACGAGTCTTCGATGCGCAAACTACGTAGAGTTGACACATGAGTCAAGTTTCGTTCGTTCAGGCCGTTCAGCTGATCTTCGCGGCTGGCCAGTTGTGAACGGTCGAGGTCTCGAAAATAGGTTAATCCTTTACCGGATCTCGCGCCACCTTTGTTCCTGGCCTGTCGCAGCCAGTTCTGTCGCAGGCAGTGTCGCAAGAAAATCCGGACCAAGCCGAAAGGACCAACGTTGAACGTTCTCGCAGCAGGTTCCATCACACCCTTCGTGGTGAGCGGTATCGCGACCGGTTCGATTTATGCACTGGCCGCCGTCGGCCTGGTGTTGACGTACAAGACATCCGGAATCTTCAACTTTGGCCACGGCGCCATCGGAACGGTGGCCGCTTACGTCTTCTTCTTCCTCGCCGGTCCGGACCGTCCGAAGTACTGGATCGCCGATAATGCTCCGAAGCTGCCCTGGTGGTTCGCCTTCGGCGTGTCGGTTTTCATCGTCGGCCCGCTGCTTGGCCTGCTCACGGAGCGAATAGCCCGACGTCTTACGCCTCAACGAACCTCGTGGAAGGTTGTTGGAACCATCGGCATGATGCTCATGGTGCAGGGTCTCGGCTCCGTGATGTACGGCTCCGATACCCGCTTCGTGGACCAGTATCTTCCCAAGGGAACCGACACCTTCGAGCTTGGCGGCGTCGTGTTCGAATGGGCTCAGGTCATGATTACGGTGCTGTCGGTACTCGCCGTTGGAGGCCTCTATGCGCTATTCCGGTTTGCCCGCCTCGGCATCGCGATGCAAGCCGTGGTGGACGATCCCGACCTGCTTGACCTGCAGGGAACAAACCCCATCCGGGTGCGCCGCATCTCGTGGATCATTGGCTCGACGCTTGCTGCCTTGTCCGGCGTGCTCATCGTCCCGTTCCTCGGTTTGCAGGGCATCGTCCTGACGTTCCTTGTCGTGCAGGCATTCGGAGCTGCGGCAATCGGAACCTTCTCCAGCATCCCGTTGACATTCCTCGGCGGGCTCGTCATCGGTGTGCTCTCAAGCGTCTCCACCAAGTACGCCGTTTCGCACGACTGGATGAAGGGAGTGTCAGCCGGCCTGCCGTTCATCATCTTGTTCATTTCGCTCGTCGTTGTTCCGAAACGCAAGCTCGTCACGTCGACCGCCAACGAGGCCAGACCTGCGCTCGAGTGGCGAGGACCTTGGAAGGTCCGCATCGGTGTCGGCCTATTTGTGTTCGCGTTGCTGGCAGTTGTTCCCACATTTGCTGGCACCAAACTCGGCTACTGGACAATCGCGCTCATCTACATGGTGCTGCTGCTGTCGCTGGGTCTGTTGGTCCGCACCGCCGGGCTCGTCTCGCTCTGCACCGCGACATTCGCCGGCATCGGCGCCGTAGCGTTTTCCCAGTTTGCGATACAACACCGCATCCCGTGGCTCATAGCCATGGTTTTGGCGGGCTTCGTAGCTGCTGCAGCGGGCGCGTTGGTCGCAATTCCAACTATCCGGCTGTCAGGGCTGTTCCTTGCGCTCGGCACGTTCGGTTTCGGGGTGTTGGTGGAACGAGCACTGTATTCGCAGGAGTGGATGTTCACCACCATCTCGACCGGGCGGACCATGCCTCGCCCGTCGTTCGCAAAGACAGACCGCGGCTACTACTACTTCGTATGGGCAATTACGATCCTGGTCGTCCTCGGTATCAGCCTGATTCACCGCGGTCGGCTGGGCAGGATGCTGCGCGGGCTCGGTGACGCTCCTACTGCGATATCTACTCTCGGGCTCAACACCAACATGACCCGCATCATCGTGTTCTGCATCTCAGCGTTCGCAACAGCCCTTGCCGGTGTGCTTTACGGGGCGCAGGTCGGTCACGCAGAAACCGTTGACCTCTTCTACTTCTCGTTCACATCGCTCACCATCATCGCCGTGCTTGCACTCGCGCCGTTTCGCGACCCTTGGTTTGCCGTCTTCGGCGGCATCACGCAGGTGATTCCCGCGTACGTCACCAGCCACGACACAACCAACTGGCTCACCGTCATGTTCGGGTTCTTCGCGTTGCGCATCGCGATGGAAGGTGGCCACCACTCTATGCCGGCCAAATTCCGACCGTTCTGGGAACGATTCGGGCCGCCACAGCGCCTCAAGCATGCATTGCTCGTCAGTGCAGCCGCAGGTGCCTCCAAAGCGACGACCACCGGGACCCGTCGTAACGAGAGTGGCCGCGCAGGGCGGGCCGACGACGACGGCCTCTCGGTCGATCACCTGGTTGTTCGGTTCGGCGGCCTTGTCGCTGTCAACGATGTCACGTTGCAGGCGCCAACAGGCCGGATCACCGGGCTGATCGGTCCGAACGGCGCT
>JAYSSK010000190.1:0-31320 GCA_043720595.1 Acidimicrobiia bacterium | reverse complement strand
AGTTATGGCGTTTCAGCGAGGCGGAAGCCCATGGCGAAGTGGTCCGATGGATACCAACCGTGGCGGCGAGCACAGCGAACCAGGTCGCCATGGCGTGCGTAGCTACCACCTCTTGCCACCCGGTACTCGTGGCCGTGGGTATCGATGAGGTCGTCGTGGACAACCGCTGCTCCGGGGTACGGGCGATAGTTGTCGCTCACGTATTCCTCGACGTTGCCGGCCATGTCGGCCGCGCCGCAGATTGCGTTGCCGTGCACGTAGATACCCACAGGCGTTGAAGTAAGCGGCCCAGCCTCGGCACTGTTCACCCGCGTTGCATCCCAGTCGTCTCCCCACGGGAACTGGCGTCCATCGCCGTTGCTTGCTGCGTACTCCCACTCTGCCTCGGTGGGGAGGCGGAACGATCGGCCGGTGCGCTCGGCCAACCATGCGGCGTATGCATCGGCACCGCTCGGTGACACCGAGTACACCGGTTGGTTGTCAGCGCCGATCGGGTACACACCATGTGCCCATACGGTCGGCCGCTCCGCTGTGGGTTGGTCAATCACAAAGCGCAGAAACTCGCCGTTGGTCACCGGGTACCGCCCGATTCGGAACGCGTGGACGCGTACGGTGTGACGCGGTGTCTCTTTCGCGATCCAGTCGCGCTGCACCCCGAACGGTGCCCAGACGTCGGTAACCGCATCGAGTTGATCCAACGGCAATCCCATCAGCACGTCGGCAGCCGGCAAGTCGATCATGGACGGATCGTCGGGAACAATCCGCGGATCGCCCACGAGACCGAGCAGCAGGCCAGCCCCGTGTCGTCTTTCAAGCGGCTCGGCTGCATCTTCGGCGACCTGCGCGAGGGCATCTCGGTGAAGGCTGCGCAGCGCCGACATGTGTGGCCGCAAAGCAAGGAGGTGGGGGCCGGACAGGGCCAGGTCGGCCTCGGGCTCTGCGGACGTGTTGACGTTGTGGTTCTCGGTCATGCTGCGTCGAAGCTATCCGACCGCTCAGATGTGCATTGCGGCCAGACGAGTCTTGCCAACAGCAACGGCCTCATTCTCGCTCAGCATCCCGAAGCCCACAAGCCTCCGTAGCGCCACGGCAATCTTGACGTCGTGCGTGTCGTCAGAGCCGGTTGCTGCAGCGACCATCGCATCCATCGAGTTGATCTGCTCGATGCTGGAAGCATCTTGGACAGATTCCGGAGGTTCGGTTTGCACCAGCACCGAACAGGCCGCCGACGCAACGCTGAACGCGTCCCACCACGAGTCCAACGGCGAGCTCGATGCATCGGATGGTGGTTCACCGCAAACAAGTACGTGTACTTCACATAAGGCGTGAAAGCCAGTGAGCGCGTGTACGGCGACGAACGACGATGGGTTCCGTCGGACGAGTTCCAACCCGGTCTGCAGAAGCGATGTGATCTGCCCCGATCTTGCGTCGGCCGCGAGGCGTGCCGGTTGGCCGCTTCCGGCAGCGATGGACAGCAGGTCAAACACCGTTGCGCCGTCGCGCTGCAGTGGGCCGGGCAGGTCGTCTGAAGGCAGGGCGAGCGCAGCTGATGGCGTATGTGCGCCGGCGAGTACCTGGCGGCGGGTTCGCAGGTAGGCCAACCCGCGTGCAACCTCGTTCTCGTCTCGCTGCCATGCCGCGTAACCCAGCCGGATGAGTCCGTGGAACGCCGCACCCGCAAGGCCATCACCCAACGGTTCGACTGACGAGAATGCTGCCGCTCGAACGACTGCCTCGTCTGCCAACAGCGCTCGGGCAACCGGCGCATATCGCTGCACAGCCCACCGATACATAGGTGGGTCGACCAGCCCGGCGGCGTAGGCCTCGACCAGCCGGGCACGCGCTCTGCCCTCAATCATCGATGCCGAGGCACCCGCAACCCGCAACGCCACCCACTCCATAGGCAGGTGGAACGTCAAACCGCCAGCCATCTCGGGGGGAAGATCAACGATCGCCTCGTACGGCAACATCCACGCTGACATCGAATCGACTCTTGCACCGACAACCTCACCAATGGTTGTGGCGGCGGACCTCGTCGAGCGGGCGGCGGCGAGCCGGTGAGAACTCACCCGTGGTATGAGCAACGGCGACCACGCCGCCCATCACCACATCGTCGGGAAGGCCGAGCAGCGAGCGCAGGTCGGTGTCGTACTTCAACACGCTGGTGAGAAGGCAAGTGCCAAGGCCACGGCTGCGACATGCGAGTTGAAAGCTCCATGTGGCCGGAAAGATGGTGCCGTAGACGCTCGCATTGACATACGCCCGGTGCGGGCTACTCGCGTGCCAGGGCTGGGTCTGGAGGCACGGGATCACCAGCACCGGGACTTGATCGAGGTGATCCCACAGGCGCTTCGAGGAGAGGAACGCTGGCGTGTGCTCGTCGAGATCTGGGTTGTCGTGGCGAAGCTGCGCAAGGTACTCGGTGGACGACTTCGCGTACAGCTGACCAATGCTTCGACGAACGGCAGGGTTATCGATCACCAGGAAACGCCACAGCTCGGCACCGCTGCCGTTGGGTGCCTGCAACGCAATCGTGAGGCACTCGTCGACCAGATCCCGAGCAACCGGCGTATCGAAATCCAGGCGCCGCCGCACTGACCTCGTTGTGGTGAGCAGCTCATCGGCAGTCAACGCAGGCGCAGCCGATGCGAGCGAGCGATGATGGCCGCCGCCCGAACCCGACGTCACGGAATATCCAGCGTGTGGGCACCTTGCTGCGCCTTGGCGGTGAGGTACGCGAGGTTTGCATCGGAGACGTGCACGCCCGTACGCACATGGCGAGCTACCTGAATGCCAAGCGATGCAATCTGCTCTGACTTGTCGGGGTTGTTGGACAGCAGGTCAATACGAGTCAGCCCGAGCGCCGTGAGCATCTGCGCCGCAACGATGTAGCTGCGTTCATCATCGCCGCGTCCGAGTGCACGGTTCGCTTCGTAGGTGTTCATACCTTGGTCTTGCAACGTGTAAGCGTCGAGCTTCTTGTACAAGCCGATGCCGCGGCCTTCCTGTCGCAGATACAGCACGTAGCCACCGACCTGGGTGATGTCGTGCACTGCCTCGCGAAGCTGCGCGCCGCAGTCGCACCTTTGCGAACCGAACACATCGCCGGTGAGGCACTCGGAGTGGATGCGTACAAGTGGAATTTGTTGACCGGTGTAATCACCCAGGCCAAGCGCGATGTGTTCCTTGCCGTCGACAAGCCCATGGAAGCTGAACACCTGCGCCGTGGTCGAGTAGCCGTCGGCGAAATGCATCGGAACCGACACAGAGTTGCGCACCGCGAGGGCCGACCCAACCGCGGGGTTTGGCGTCATGCTGTTCAAACGCCTGGTTCAGTCGTCGTAGCTGTGCCGAGGCACGTAGCCGCCCATGCCCATGGAACGGGATTCTTCTTCGTCCATTTCGGCAACACCGCCGATGACTTCGGTGACCCAAGGCAACCTGTCCCGCAAAATGCGAGACACGCCGGCCTGCAGCGTGGTGGATGAGACGGCGCACGAGCTGCACGAGCCCTGCAACTGCACCTCGACCACGCCGGTTTCGACGTCGGCCGCCAGCAACTGCAGGTCTCCGCCGTCTTGTTGGACGACGGGGCGCATCAGCTCGATGACTGCCTGCACAGCCTTGAGCCGCTCGGCCCTTGCGTCGTCGGAGAGCACTGCCAAATCGGTCATGACAACATTCTGCCCGATCCCAGGGGTTTACACCACCGTGGTAGGAGAAACCCCTCCATCCGTGGATCCAGCGGTGCGGAGCCGCCAACCCCACACAACTTGCCCACCGGACACGCGCAACTTGCCCATCACATACGCGCAACTCGGCCATTTCGGGCAATTTTTTCGGCTGTTTCGGCCGAGTTGTGTGGGTTTTGCCCTCGAGGTGTGTGGTCAGATCGAGGCCAGCGGGGGGCGTTCGGCGTGGATCGGGCCAGTGATTGGCGCCCCAGAGCGGGTCAGGACAACCGAGGCGATCTCACGGGCCTGCACGGCTAACTCGGGGATGCTGCGGTGTCTGTGACGTTTGATACCAACGTCGACCTGAACCAGTGCCTGCGGCCCGTAGCGCTGCAACACGTCGATGAGGAGCCCGGCCTCCACGCCATAACCCTGCACAAACGGCACGGAGACGGCTACCGAACGCCGAAGTGCAAACTCGCCGCTGAGCGGCTGGCGCAGGGTTGCGAGGACGGGGAACAGCAGGGAAAGCAAGGGGCGCGCCATCAGCTCGGTCGTGCGCCCGCCACCTTCACCGCTGGCGTCGGTCGGCCGGTGGTAAAAGGCCTTGACCAGCATCACCGTGGGGTCTTGCAACAGCGGTTCCACCAGGCGAGAGACGTACGAAGGCGTGAACGATTCCAGGTCTGCGTCGCAAAACACCACGATGTCACCCGTAGCTGCCCGGACTCCGGCCCACATGGCGTTACCTTTGCCGGTGCCAGTGGGTTGGTCGGCGAGCACATCTGCCGTCCGGACCACCGTTGCACCAGCAGCCTCGGCAACCGCCCCAGTGTTGTCTGTCGACGAGTCGTCGATGACTATCAACTCGTGGATCATGCCGCTCAGATGCTCAACGATCGATGCGACGATCGATCCAATAGTGCTGGTCTCGTTACGCGCCGGGATGCATACGGACACGCGGCTTGCGGTCGACTGCAGCGCTGAGGCAGCATCGCTGACCGGCCACACCCGCACTTGGGCCGTCGAAGATTCGAGCTGCATGACCCTCACATCCTGTCAGCCCTCCCGCACCGCGCGTCAACCAGCCGCGTTCGAGCCTTCCTGTCACACAACCCGGGTACCCTTTCGGTGCGATGCGCAATGGTCCACGTCTCTCTGCAGGTCAGGCTCTCACAGCCTGGTCCTGCCAGCGGTATGCGGCAATGCTCCTCGATCCCGAGCAGGCGCGGCCACGGTCGTCAGACGGTGCGTTTCGCCTCGGCAACGCAATTGCTATCGCCGTCCTCGACGCACACCGCAGCAATGAAGATAGGGGCCCCGCAGCGCTGAACGGGTTGTCCGATGGACTCACCTCCGCAGTGCCGCCTGCCGAACTCGGGCACGAAGAGGCCGCCCGATTTATAACCGCCCTCGCCGCTTACGAAGAGGCGTGGGGGTCCGAAGCCGAAGCTAACGCCGTGCAGCTGCACGCCAAGGCCGACACACCGCTCGCCGCTGCAGTCGGACACGCGGGTGCAACACTCACCGGCTCGGTGCGCCTCGCCTTCACACCAAGTCTGGGTGACGCCGCACGTCGTTCGGGCTCCATCGTCATCCGGTCGGTGTCCGTCGGTCCCGAACCAAGCGGAAATGCCGACACCCGTCCAGACGCGTTGCGTCTCATTGCCTTGGGCGCTACAGAAGGCGAATCGCAAAGACTGACCGTCCGCCCCACCGGCGCATCCACACTCACAACCGCCACGTTCTCGCACGAAGACCTGCGTCGCACGTTCCGCGAGTTCGGCGAAGTGGTCGATGCCGCAATCGCTGCCGGCCCCCACGCTCTGGCCACTGACGGATGGTGGTGCGCTAGCTGCGCGTTTGTGCGCAACTGCCCCGCCGTCAGCGCCACGCGCACGCCTGACCTCATCGAGGCCTACCCCGGATGAACGCTGAATCGCAGCACACCGTGGACCGCGTCCCACTGGGTGCAAAGTTTCAACCTGCCCCGGGCGTCCTGGTGCTCACCGCTTCCCGGCTTCGAGAGTTCGAGCTGTGCCGCCGCCGCTATTTCCTGGCCCGGGTTCTCAACTTGCGAGACGAAAGCAACCCCGACGCATCGCTCGACCCAGCTGGCGAGCTGCCCACCGGTCAGCCCGACCGAAGCGGCGTGTCCGCCTCCACCATCGGGTCATATGTGCACGAAGAATTGCATGCTCGCCACCGCACCCCGGGTGTCCACCATCAGACGGCCCAGGTGTGCACAGAGCAGCCGCCCATCCCTGCTGTCAGCCGCGCTGTGCAGCGCCATCTCGATCTGTGCCCCGGGCAAGATGGTGCGGAGTATCTCGGTGGCGAACTAGACATGCGCTGGTTCATCCCCGGCAAGGCGACGCTGGTCAACGGCCGCGTCGACGCGTTGTGGCGCCACTCCGACGGCACCATCGAGGTGCGTGACTACAAAACCGGCGCACCCGTCAACGACCTTGCCGACGACACCGGCGCGCTCATCTACGCCATCCTCGTGGCGGCGCGCTATCCGGGCACCCCGATTCGCATTACTTACGAGTACCTGGGGAACGAGCCAGAAGCGCTCAACGATCGACTGGTCAGCCTTGAGGTCACGCGCCAGCACCTCGTCGCCGCCCGTCAGCGGATCGACACAGCGATTACCCGCATCCGCACCGAGCAGAACTTTCCCCCCACCCCTAGCGAGCATGTCTGTAAGTGGTGTCCGTTCCGCACCAATTGCGATGCGGCCAGGACTATCGAACCATGAACATCCCAGCCCAGCCACCAACCGAGCCGACGGTCGGCGAGCCCGCGCCCCAAGGCCTGCCCGAGTCGAATGAACCGGCCCAACCAGTGCCGAAACCGCCGTCGCGTCGCGCGTTCGTGCAGGCTCCCGCACTGGCGTTCTTCGGGTTTGACTCGATCCTGCTGCTCGCATCCGGTCGCCCTATCGTCTCGGCGCTGCTCTTTGCAGCAGCCAGCGCGGTGTTGGTCGGCTGGTTCCTGGACCGGCGCTACAAACGAGTCGTCCAGGAGTGGGAGCAGGCTCGGCTCGACCAGCTCGCCAACCCTCAGCCGGTTCATCCCGAAACCGGCCGGCACACACGGAAACGCTCTGACAAGGAACGCCCGCCGGTGGGTAGTTGGTCCAACCCCAGCCGTTCGCAGAAGTTCTGGTCTCGGTGGGACAAGGCAATCCCGTACAGCCGGCGCCGCCACCGGCGGTAGGGCCAACCGATTCATCAAGAAGCGCCATGCTGGCCTGAGGAACTTCTCAAGGTGGGGCTCCCATCAACCGATGAGCAGAAGGTGAACGAATACTCACCGCTCGCAGCGCCTCACGGCAACCCTTTCGCGTCCGGTGAGGACGATCGAGTGCGGCGCGCTGCGTTGGTCGACGAGATCACGAATTTGGCGAACCGTCCTGCCATGCTCCTCGAAGCCGGACGTGCCATCGACCGGTCAGCCCGCCAACGCAAGCACGCTGCGATGCTGATGATCGGCATGGATCGCTTCTCGTTGGTGGACGATTCTCTTGGCCGTCAGGTCAGCAACGAAGTGCTCCGCGCGATCGGCGATCGCTTGGTCAGGTCCGGCCGCACATCGGATGTCATTGCCCGCATCGAAGGCGACCGATTCGCTGTCCTCACCGAGATGCTCACCGATCCGCACGAAGTCATCGCGATCGCCGGCCGTATCGAAGGTGCGCTGCGCGAACCAATGCAGGTGAAGGGACACCACGTGCAGCTCACCGCCACTGTCGGTGTGTCTGTCAGCGATGGAACCACGTCTGCTGGCGATCTGCTCGACCAGTCGTTGGCCGCCATGCACCGCGCCAAGCGGCTCGGCGGCGCTCGTTGGGAGATCTACGACAGCGCACTACGGGCCGAGACGGTTGGCCGTATGCGCATGGAGTCCGAGCTGCGCATCGCACTGAGCACTGGCGGGTTGCGCCCTTGGTTTCAGCCGATCATCAACGTGGCAACGGGCGATGTGGTTGCCCTCGAAGCGTTCGTGCGTTGGATCCATCCTGAGTTGGGGGTGCTCCCTCCCGCCGCGTTCCTCAGTGTCGCGGAGGATTGTGGTCTGCTGCCCGGCCTGTGGCAGGTGATGTTGGACGATGCATCTGCATTCATCGCGCGCTTACGATCCGGCGCACCTCACTTGGCAAACCTTGGTTTGGTGCTCAACCTGTCCCCTCGGCAGATCGGCCAGCCTGGGCTGGTCGAGAGTCTGAAAGCCAAGTTCGAACAGCACAACCTGCCGCCGTCCGTATGCACGCTTGACTTACAGCTCGCCACCCTCACCAACATCGCCCGCCATCGCGAGGTGCTGAACGACCTGCGCGCTGCCGGTATCGGGATTGCGTTGGACGACGTCGGCAGCGTGGGACTGCCGATCGCCCAGCTGCGCGAGTTCCCGGTCGACGTGCTGAAGCTCGACCCCACACTCACCGCTTCGATGACCAGTGGCTCTGCAGAGTCCGGCATGGTGCTTGGCCTTGTGCACGTGGCTCGGGCCCTGAACGCAACCGTCATCGCAGAAGGTGTCGAGCGTCTCGACGTGCTGCGCCAGGTCGAGACCGTTGGCATCAGCCACGCGCAGGGTCACCTGATCTGTCCAGCAATGCCGGAAGATGACCTGATCGGCTTGTTGGGGCGGCCTCGCCCGTTCTCGGATCGCCTGCAATCAACGCAGACCCTGTAAGCACTCGCTCAGCTGGTGCACGGATTGGCACTGCGGGTTGGATGGGTGACTTGGCTCATACCTGTCTTTCCAACATCCTGCCCAATACCCAACGACGCTTAGGCTGACCTCCCGTGCATCTCGCTCCCTCGCTTACCCATTCGTTTGTTGTCGCTGCGTCTTCGGGTTCCGACCACCTGCCCATGTGGAAGGCGGTCATTCTTGGTTTGGTCGAGGGCATCACCGAGTACCTCCCCATCAGCAGCACCGGTCACCTGTTGGTGGTGGGTCGCCTGCTCGGGTTAGGAGATGTCAGCGGAGCCGACAAGGTGGCGCTCGACGCCTACTCCGTCATCATCCAGTTCGGTGCCATTGCTGCGGTGCTCTTCATCTCTTGGCGGCGCGTGCTGTCGGTGCTGAACGGGCTCATCGGACGTGACGCTGCCGGCCGCAAACTCCTCATCGCGCTGATCGTTGCGTTCGTCCCAGCAGCGCTGATCGGCAAGGGGGGCGATTCGCTCATCAGCGAGAAGTTGCTCAAGCCTTGGCCAATCGTCATCGCATGGATTGTCGGTGGAGTCGTGATGCTGGCCCTGTGGCCACGTCTCAAGAGCCGCCAAGGGTTCCCGCTCGAAGACCTCACCATGAAGCAGGCGCTCATCATCGGCTGCGCTCAAGTCGCAGCCCTCTGGCCGGGTACCAGCCGCAGCTTTGTCACGATTCTTGCCGGGTTGCTCGTCGGGCTTTCCCTTACGGCTGCGGTGGAGTTCAGTTTCTTGCTCGGGTTGCTGACGCTGACCGCGGCCAGCGCCTATACGGCGTTGTCGGACGGTTCGGTGGTGCGGGACACCTACGGGCTGGGGGCTCCGCTAGTTGGGATTGCGGTCGCGGCCATTTCAGCGTTCGTCGCGGTGAAGTTCATGGTCGCAACGCTTACCAAGGGCGGCCTTGCCCCCTATGGCTGGTATCGCATCGCCGCAGGCGTGGGGACAGCAGCGCTCATCGCTACCAACGTCATCAAGTAACGACTACCGGCGCCGCCCGCCCGCTAGCGCCATCGAACTTTGTGCGATAAGTCATCGTGGGGATGATCAATCGCACAAAGTCCCAGCGCATTACGACCGCTTCTGCACCCTTGCCCACTCGTCCTTCAGGCCAACGGTGCGGTGGAACATTGCCGCAGCAGCGTCGTACGCGAAATAGCCGAGACGCTCGAATTGCAGGCCTTCGCCATCAGCTGCGTGTGCGACGGCTGGCTCGCCGAAACCGTGCACCTTGGTGACCGAAGCGGCGTTGAGGAACTCAAGTGAGTCGTGTCCTTCCACGTTTTCAGGGTGCGCTTCAGTGAACAACCGGTCGTACAACCCAGCTGTCACCGGGACAGCATGTTGGGCGGACACCCAGTGCAGGGTGGCCTTCACCTTGCGACCGTCTGGAGCGTTGCCGCCCTTGGTGAGCGGATCGTAGGTGACGCGCACTTCCACCACATCGCTCGCGTCGTCTTTCACCACGCCGGTGCATTTCACGAAGTAGCCATACCGTAAGCGCACTTCGTTTCCGGGGAACAAGCGGAAGTACTTCGGCGCGGGAACTTCCATGAAGTCATCGGCTTCCAGGTAGAGCTCGCCGCTGAACGGAACCTTGCGGGTGCCACTGTCCGGGTCTTCTGGGTTGTTCACTGCATCGACCCACTCGACGTGGCCCTCGGGCCAGTTGGTGATGACCACCTTGATGGGATTCAGAACGACCATGCGACGGGTGGCGGCGCTGTTCAACTCGGTTCGCACGAACGATTCCAGCAGCTCGATTTCGTTGACGCTGTTGGTCTTAGCCACACCGATATGCGCGCAGAAGGCCCGGATGGCGGCAGCCGGGTAACCACGGCGCCGAAGGCCTCGGATGGTTGGCATACGCGGGTCGTCCCACCCGCTCACCATCTGCTCGCGGACGAGGTGCAACAGCTTGCGCTTGGACATCACCGTGTACGTGAGATTCAGCCGGGCAAACTCGTATTGGTGCGGCAGCGGCGCAGGCAGGTCCAAACTGGTCAGGCACCAGTCATACAGGGGACGGTGCGCGTCGAACTCGAGCGTGCAGATGGAATGCGTGATGCCTTCGGCAGCGTCGCACTGGCCGTGCGCCCAGTCGTATGTGGGGTAGATACACCACTGATCGCCGGTGCGATGGTGGTGTACGTGGCGGATGCGATAGAGGATCGGGTCTCGCATCTGGCCGTTGGGGTGGTTCATGTCGATCTTGGCGCGCAGCACTTTGGCCCCGTCGTCGAACTCTCGGTTCCGCATGCGCGCGAACAGGTCGAGGTTCTGCTCGACGGTGCGCGTCCGATACGGGCTGTCAACACCCGGCACGCCGATCGCGCCGCGGGTTGCTGCAATCGTCTCGGCGTCCTGGTCGTCGACGTAGGCAAGGCCCTTCCGGATGAGCACCTGCGCCCACGCGTAGAGCTGCTCGAACCGATCAGATGCGTACTGAATATCGCCTGACCACTGAAAGCCGAGCCACGCAATGTCGTCCTGGATAGCGCGCACATAGTCGGCGTCTTCGGTGACCGGGTTGGTGTCGTCAAAACGCAGGTTGCAGCGGCCGCCGAATTCTTGCGCGATGCCGAAGTTGAGGCAGATCGACTTGGCATGGCCGATGTGCAGGAAACCGTTCGGTTCGGGCGGGAAGCGGGTGACAACGGTGTCGATGAGACCACTGGCCAAATCTGCTGCCACCTGCTCGCGGATGAAGTCGCGCTGCTGCGAGGCGGCCGTTGTGGCTGGCTCGGAGGGCAGGTTGGGCTTCATCGCGTCAGCCGAAGGCTGGCTCAGGGGCGTAGTCATAGCCCGAACAGGCTACTCAGCTGCTCCCCTGCCGGGTTCCCGTCTAATCCGCGGCTCGCGATGCGATAAACCAAGAGTGTGCTGATCGTCCTGTCACCGGCGAAGTCGCTTGACTACGAGACCCCACCGGCAACCACCAAGTACACGCAGCCGCGCCTACTGCACCGCTCGCAGGAACTGGTGTCCATCATGGCCACCAAGTCGCCAGTCGAGATCGGCCGGCTGATGTCCATCTCGCCCACCTTGTCCGAACTGAACTTCGAGCGTTTCCAGTCGTGGAAGCGCCCGCTCACACGCACGCGGTCACGGGCGGCAATCCTCGCGTTCAATGGCGACGTGTACGACGGCATGAGCGCCCCTTCCACATTCTCCGACGCAGACTTCGATCATGCGCAATCAGTACTACGGATGCTGTCCGGTCTGTACGGCGTGTTGCGGCCGCTCGACCTTATGCTTCCTTACCGGTTGGAGATGGGCACCCGGTTGCCCAACCCGCGTGGCCGTGATCTGTATTCGTACTGGGGCGAGGACATCACCACCATGCTGCGCAACGACATGCGCCGCTCGCCGGGCCAAAAGGTGTTGCTCAACCTCGCATCCGAGGAGTACTTCGGCAGCGTGCGGCCAGCGTCGTTGAAGGTGCCCGTTGTGTCCCCCAGGTTCCTCGATCACAAGGGCGGCGGAGACGCAAAGGTCATCTCGTTCTTCGCGAAGAAGGCACGGGGCGCAATGGCCGGCTGGCTCATCCGTGAGCGCATCACGTCGGTCGATCGGCTGCCCGAGTTCACGGGTGCCGGCTATGCGTACTGCGAAGAAGCGTCAACCGACGCCGTGCCTGTGTTCACCCGCAGCGGAGCCTGAGCGACCGGGTTACCGCATCGTTCACCCGAGCGCGGTACAGCTTGCCGCTCTTCATGTCGGCTTCCAGCCCGTCCAGGATTTGCTCGGCTCCGTTGGTGGTTGCGTACAACACCATGTCGGCACCGGCTGCGATTGCACGGGAGGCCCGCCGAGCAACGGTCTTCTCGGCCGACAACGCGCCCATGCCAAGGTCGTCGGTCATGATCACGCCGCTGAAACCCATCTGGCGGAGCTCTTGATAGGCGGCCGGTGTCCACGTGGTGGGTGTGTCACCGGTTGTTAGGCCGGGCACGAGGAGGTGGCCCATCATCATCACTCGAGCGCCGCCCGTGATGGCATCGGCGAACGGCAGCAGGTCGGCTTTGCGAAGCTGCGCGATCGGCGACGTGGTGACCAGGCCCTTGTGCGAGTCACCGCTGGCCGAGCCATGGCCAGGGAAGTGCTTGAACACCGGGGTGAGGCCCGCGTCGGTGAGCCCAGCAGCGAAGGCCTGGGCGCCCGTCCACGCCACTTTGGGGTCCTTGCTGAACGAACGGTCGGCGATGACGCCATTGTCGCGATCGTCGAGGTCCAGTACCGGGGCGAAGTCCATGTTGAGGCCAACGGCGCGCAGCTTGGTGGCGTGCGCCTTTGAGATAGCCCGGATGTCGGCGGCGGGTTGCGCGCCAAGTTCTCGCGCGCTCGGGATGACGCCGAGGCCGGTGAAGCGCTGAACCCGCCCGCCTTCGTCGTCGGCGGCGATGAACGGATCGGCGAGCTTGCCCGCTTTGGCCCCGGCTCGGATGGCTGCGATCTGGGTTGTTGCCTTCTTGATTGACGCTTGCGACTTGCGGGAACCCATGGCGAAGAGCCCGCCGATACCGTTCTGGGCCAGCGGTTTCAGCCTGGCGGCGGTCTCGTCGGTGAAGCCGAGCATGAGCAGCTGTCGTGCTGCCGCCCGGTTGCTAAGGGTCGATGCGGCTGGACAGGTACGCAGCGTTTCGGCGCCTGCGGGGGTCGCTTTCGATACGGTGGAGATAGTCAGCGCGCTGATTATCGCCGCGCAGGTGACCATCATCCTGGTTGCAGATAGGCGGCCGGATCGTTGGGGTAGCAGGGTCATGGCAACAGTTCTGGTCGGTATTCGAAGTGCATCGTGTCGTAGTGGTACCACTTGGCGCCCCAGATGAAACCATGGCGTTCGAACGCCTGGCCGATCTCGCACGGAATGCGGTTACGAAACTTGGGAGGGGTGTCCTTCCCGTCCCAACGCCAGTAGTCGCTGTAGGCGGTGTTGATGTCGATAGCGGCACCGTAGGAATGCACGCTGAGGCGCTTGGTGCCCGCAATGAATCGGAAGTTGTACGTGCCGGCGCTGGGGGCCACGTACTTGCGCAGTTCTGGCTTGGTTGCAATCAGAACGGCAAAGTCTTCAGCGACCGCTTGCAGGGCGGTGTCGACGCCGTTTATCTTCGTCACCGTGACCGCTTGTCCGAACCACGTGACGGTTGTGAGGTTCTTTGCCACCTCTTTTGCAGTGCCGCCATACAGTGCAGCGAAGAACGGGTCGTAGCGGAGGCGGCCAGGGTCTTCGTTCAGCGTTGGTATGCGCACAGGGCAACCGACGGGGTACGGGATGGACAATTGGTCCACCAGATCCGCCTGGTCAAGCCGCTGCTGAAACGTGGTGGGATTGCGCTTCTGGTCCACGGCGAAGGTGTACCGGTTGGCCACCGTCACAGAGCCCGCGCCGGCCAAGGTCACCTGCCCCGGATAGGTGCTGGCGAGACGGTCGACAACCACGTCGGTTGACATCCGCGAGAACCGTGCAGGCGCAACCGTTGCATAGGCAAGAGGCGCGTTGGTCGTGGCAATCATCAGCGCACTTACGAGCAGAGCCGAGTAGGTTCGAACTCCCGGGCTGTCTGCCGTCATATGCGGCGGGCCTTCGCGACTCTTGCGGGAAGTTCGTCGCGGACGATGGAGAAGAGGGCGTCGCCGGGGCAGGAGGTCTGCGACATCTCGCGGTGACTGGCGATGGTTGGTGTCTCGACGCACAGGCCGGCCTTCCATCGGTTGGACTTGCGCGACACAAACGAGGTGGTGGTGCCGGGGCTGGTGTCGATGCCGTACTTCTCGGCCAAAGCGGCCAATACATTGCTCAGCGACTCCAGGGCTGCGGGGCTGGGTGGCTGTGCGCTGAAGTCACCGATCATGCACACCAGTTGTGAGAAGCCTTGGTTGCCGCCCGTGGCGTCGCCGCGCACCGGCCCTGCCAGGCTGCCTGTGCGCGCCTCCCAAACACCGCCGAAACGATCAACGAAGAAGTTGTAGGCGACGTCGTTCCAGCCCTTCTCGCCAGTGTGGAAATTGAAGAAGCCACGGATCTGTCCGGCTACCGCTGTCTCTGTATAGGTGTTGGAGCTCACCGTGTGGTGCACCAGCAAGAAGCGCGGGGTTTCGGCCTGAAGTGGTCCTTTTGCTGTGAGTTTGCCCGCCCAGTCGGCACGCGGGTGCACGGTCACACCGTGTTTGGCGAGGAGTACCGTGAGCGGCTTCGCCGACGTTATTGGTGAACCGGCCGCAGCCGTGGCGCACGCCTTCGACCTGATCCTTACTTCGGCCGCAGTTGCCCGTGGCACCAAGGCCGTGCCGGTGGCGGTCAGTGCGGCAGGGACCCCAAGCGGGAGGAGGGCAGCGCGGGTGAGGAACGACCTGCGTCCGAACGGAGGTGTGTCATTCGGGTGGTCGTCGCACATGGCTTGTCAGGTTAGAGACCCACGACAAGTAACCGGCGTCAGCCGACCAAGGCTTCGATTTCGCTGCATCCGCGTTCGCTACGTAACGAAAGGGGCGGCCGCACCCCAACAGCGAACAGAGGGATCGGGTCGACCCGAGGATCAAGCCAGCGGAGCCGAGATAGGTCCACGACGGCAGGTCGATAAGTCCACCACTCGATTGAAAATGGTCGGCACACACCTCAACGCGGCAAAGTGGTGGACTTTCGTCGATGGCGACGGCCCAAATTCCCGCTGATTCAGAACGCCCACGATGCGGCCGTCTGGATACTCCATCACGATGTCCACTTCGGCCCCACCGCGGTCTCGGAAGTGCCACAACGTCGGCTGTGACTGCGACCAACCGATCTGTTTGCGCAGCTCCATCATCACGAACGTCTCCAAGAGCGCGCCGAACCGTTCAGGAGACCCGAGGAGGCTATCGGCAGTAAAGCCGTTCAGCGCAGCAGCCAGGCCAGTATCGACCAGATGGATCTTCGGGCGGTGAACCACCTTGCTGCTGAGGTTGGTTGACCAAGCCGGAAGCAGCTGCATACAAACGCGTTGCTCAACTCGGTCCGCACGTCCCGGTTGGAAACGTCTGCTGCTTGCAGCAGAAACGCCTGCGTGTTTGGATCCGGCTGATAGCCGAGGAACGACCGACGTCCGAAGCTGGTCGTCGTTTAGAGATACCAGTGGATGGGTCTCCGCTGCGTTCGGTTCCGATCAGACGGCGCGGCCGAGGAAGGTGAGGAACTCGGTCTGCAGGTCTGCGCCTTCGGGGCATTCGGCCTTGTCGGCGAACACTCCTGGGCGGCGGATCATCGCGTCCATAGGCTTGAGACCGCTGTAGGACTGCTCGACGGCGTCGGCTGGCAGGGCTTCGTCGCCTCCGGTGGCGCGGGCAAGGTCCCATGTGTGGATGAGGACGTCGGACGCGATGATGCGGCCGATGAACTGTTCTGCTGGCATCTCGCCAAAAGGCCCGGGGATGACCTTGGACCAATCGGCGGTGGGCAGCGCAGCAAGGAACGTGTCTCGCGACAGCGACCAGGCTGCTTGGATGTCTTCATCGGCGGTTACTTCTGACAACGGGGTTGCACCGAGGCCGGCACCGGACCGGCGGAGGTTGTTGGAAACGTGCACGACAACGTCGCGCGCCTTCCATTCCTCGCAAGGGGACTGCTGGTCCCACTTGCCGGCAGCGGTGGTTACGCGCTGGTCAAACCCGGCAACAAGCTGGCTGATGCGGTCAATGGTTTCTTGGCTCATGTGCGTACCGTAGACCACAGCCGAGTCGACGTCTTCCGCAGATCGATCAGGGTTTTTCGCTGACCTGCTTCAGCGCCGCGAGGCCCTTGTCGAAGTCCTTGCCCACGATTTTGTCCATGCTCATGAAGATGCCCATGATCTTGGTCACCAGGGTCTTTGGGCCGGTCATGGTCCAGGTGACAGCGGTTCCTTCACCGGCCGGGCTGAGGGCGAACACGGTCTTGTTGTTGGCCTTGAACGGCTTGATGAACTGCAGGTCAAGCGCGACACGTTGCGGAGTCGACTCGGTGATCTCCATACGGCCCTGCCCTACCTTGCGGGTGCCGCTCCATGCGTAGGTGGTGCCAACGCCGGCTTCAGGGCCACCGTAGGTGCGCTGCAGTGCTGGGTCGAGGCCTTCCCACGGCGACCAGTTCACCCACTTGTGAAAGTCGTTGAGGTGTTCGTGCACGGTTGCGGCCGGAGCGTTGATGGTGGTGCTTCGTTGGACGGAAAAGGTTGATTCGGCCATGGTGTTCTCCCCAGGGTGAGCGTGCTGCGGTGGTGTGGTATTCCGACAGAGTCGCGCAGATTTGATGGCCGTGTGACGGGTCGGCAGCCGACCGCACCACGCAAACCACTTTTACGCAACACGCAGCAGTGATTTTCGACGCTCCTGCCCCTTCAAATCAGCCTTGCGTGTTGCGCTCCTCGCGTTTGCGTGTTGCGTCTTGTTCCTCGGCGACCTTATTGCTCGAACCTGGTCTCGGCCGCCGTCAGAATCAGACGGGCCCACCGAACACAACTTTGGGCCTCTGCGGCTGTGATGTCAGAACTCTCATACCCGGCTTGCGTCTTTCGATCCAGCGATCGCTTCAGCGCTGTAGCCAGAAGACGGGGGGTCTCCCTCGCAGGTAAACCTGCGCTCCTCGGGCGTCACCGATGAATCGCAGCAGGGGCAGCGGTAGGTCTCCTTCGCATGGTCGATCCGAAGGTTAATTGCAGGTCGTTTCCCGTCCAGCTCAGCACGCCGACGTGAAGCTGCGAAGTCGCTCGTGCAGGTCAGCCGAATGAGTGTCCTGATTCACCTTCACTGCGCGGCTTGCGTGTTGCGCGCCTCACCAAGCCATTTGTGCCCATCCCAGTATCGGGCCATGTTCTCGTCCTCGGGATACCAACCGGCTTGCAGAATTTCGTCAGTTGACGGAGGCGCAAACGTTTCACCAGATCGCCGGTTCTTGGCCATCAACACCGCAACAATGACAACAACCACAAAGACCAAACAGAGCAGCACCAGGTATACATCAGTACTGCAAGCACTGCCATAGCAGCAGGCTAACGCGGGTGGCCAACAAGCGATAGCCATCAGAGAACAGATCGGGGAGTCGGTCTCGACGAGTGCACCTCGCCCCACAGGTGGAGCAGCTTGGGGCCGAAGCGAACCATGAGTTCGGGCTCTGCGTCAGGGCTGTATTCGGCATCAGTGCGGTCGTCGATGAAGAGCACCGGCTCTGCGTCGCATCCGAACCGGCCGGGACCTTCCGGGCCGACGTACCAGGTGAAGCGGCTCATCAGATAGTGACTGTTCGCCCACGCCTGGCGGGTTTCCAGCATGAACCCGCAGAGTTTGTCGACGTCTGCGTCGCCAGCCCTGGCTCGGGCCACCAGCACCGTAGAGCGATTTGGTATGCCCACAAACCATCCAAGGGGAGCCTTGCGCTCGATCAACTCCGGCATGAGCGCACGCGTATGAGTGAACATCTTTGGGCCGCTTACCTCCCACGCATACTGCCGACGCAGACGACGAATGGGTGGTTCCCGATCAACGTTGTTGCGTGCATGTTCGAAGGCGTCGGCTTCAGAGAGCCCCCACGCATCGAGATCTTGTTGCCGCACGTTCTGCCCGAAGCCGGGACGCTGTAGGTAAAGCGCCCAACGCGTGCCGGGAAACGCGGGGCGGGTGCAGAGTTCGACGGCGCTCGTCCATTCCTCGCTTGTTGGCTCACCTTCGATGGGCCAGCCGTTCACGTTGTCGTCTTCAAACAGCCGCAACCGCAAGCTCGCCATGGCCACATCGGGGCTCATGTTGTTGGCGAATTCGCGGTCAAGGGTGGCGAGAAGGATGGTGCTGAAGTTTCCGATGATCTGCTTCCAATACTTGTTTGGAGCTGCTGAGCATTCGTGGAGCAGGTTCTCTAGGTTCAGCACGAACCCATCGAGGTTCTCGAATCTCGGGCCACGCCCTTCAAAGGTCACCCCGTCCGGAGCGACCTCCTCTTGCAGCATGTTGCGCACCACGTCGAGGTGGGAATCGGCAGCGAGGCGGGTCGGGTCCGCTGACGAGGTGGAATATGGGTCCGTGGCGATGCTGACATTGCTGACGCTGGTGCTGACAAAGTGCGCTGATTGCATGGTTCGCATCGTCGCGTTTCGATGTATTTCATGTCAAGCCAGTTTCGGTGTCGAGGCAGTCGCATTCGATGTCGTGATGTAGCATCATCACTGATGCGCACTACCCTGGATCTAGACGAAGAAGTCTTGGAATTGCTCAAAAAGGTTGCGGCAGCCACGGGAAAGTCCGCAGGCGCTGCCGCCTCCGATCTCATCCGTCGCGGCCTGGCGCGGGAGGAGACACTGCTTGAGCGCGACGGCTTGCTGACCTTTCCAACGCCGGCGGCCGGAATCACGGTTACCGCATCGCTTGTCGACCGCCTGTTCGACGAACTTCCGTGACCGCCCGAAAGTCTCCCCGGTCGTTGCTCGACGTGAATGTTGTGCTGGCGATTGTCGATCCGGCCCACGAACACCACGTGCTTGCATGGGACTGGTTTGAAGATGTCGGACGCCACCACTTCGCAACTTGTCCAACGGTGCAGAACGGCGTCGTGCGGATTGCGTCAAGCGCGGCCTACCCAAATCGCCCGGGTGATGTCGATGTTGTTCGACAAGTCGTTGCTCGACTCACACAACAACGCGGGCACGAGTTCTGGCCCGACACAGTTTCAGTGGTGTCCGACTTTGCCAGCACTACCGGTCTCAGTTCGCGCAATGTGACTGACGTATGCCTCGCCGCGCTTGCCGAATCGCACAACGGGGTGCTGGTTACGTTCGACCGCGCAGTACCCACCGAACGAGCCGGGCTGAAACAATCATCTGTACACGTATTACAGCCCTCGGAGAACGGGAGCTGACCGGCCGTCGTTTTGCCAACGGACCACTTATGCGCTTCAGGCCTAGATGGAACAAATGGGCAAGGCTGCGATTCGGTCGGACAACATGAATGGAAGCGGACCCGTGTGCTACGACGCGCCCGACGGCCGACTCGACAACCAGGTCGGCCTCGTGGCGCCCATGAAATTCTCGAAGATGAAACAGCCGTGGAGCTTCGTCGCACATCGGCAGTTCGGCACGCAGCTGCGCCACCACGAACGAGTCAATCACGCGCCCCATCAGGTCTGCGCTGCGAAGCACTGAGCGCGTATGGAGGCCCAACAACGGCCTTCGATCGGGTCGGCAACCTTGGCTCGGTCATTCGTGCCGCAAATGCCCATCCGGAGTCCCTTCGTGCTGTGGCTCGTCGACGGTTTACTCGTCGCCACCCATATCGCCGTATGTGGGCGATCCGTCAATTTCGTAGACCAGCTGAATTGTCCCATTGGGGTGGGTCGTGGAATCGGTGAGGCGCAGGGAGGCAGGCACCGTCCCATCGGCAAACACCCGCTTGCCGCTGCCGAGAACGAGAGGGAACACCCAGAGGTTCATCCGGTCGACCAAGCCGAGGGTCTTCATCAGGCCCGCCGGGTGCCTGCGCCACCCCGTCGAGGGTCACGAATTCGGTGACGATGAGGTTTCCCATGATGGGTTCCCTACTTTCGTCGATGCCGAGGTTCACTCAATTCCCCGCGTTCGCCGAGGTGCACAGACTGATCCATCGGAGCCACGGATGCCAATGGAAGTGAGTCGCCACCTCCAGCACCGATGGATCAGTTTGGTATACCCCCGAACCATCCCCGGGGAGCCTTCGGCAGTACGCGCTCTTCGGGTCATAGGTACACCACCCACCAAAGTCGAAGCCGATTCCGACCAAAAAGTACCGAGTGGTGTACCTATTCCAAAGCGCGACCAGGGCTGCGGGTCCTCAGGTGGCGAGCTGACGGGTTCCTCGGCAAGTTGGATACTTGGGGCAACCCCAGAACGACTCGCCTGCGTTTCGCCCCGCCTTCGCAGCCGCTGCACCATGGCGCTACCACAGCTGGGACAGTCCGGCTCGGCCTACGCGGCCTGCACGGTGGACGGGTCCGCCGGCCGCGCGGCTGTACGCAGACTCACTGCAGGAGGCACAGGGTTGCCGGCCAAACGTGGATGAGACACAGGCAGAGGTAGAACTGACTTTGGGTCGATCCCTCGCACGAGCGCCAGCAGCGCAGGGCCGTCGTTCGCCTCGATGTTACGTCCGCTTATGAATTCCAAAGCGTCTCGGGTGAATGTCCCAGAGGTCACCACGTACCCGCCGGTAGCTCCCTTGGCCCACCACCATTCACGTCGTGACTTCGACGCTAAACCGTTCGTGTCTCGATTTTCTCAACCTGAGGCCGTGGAGCGACAGGGCAGGATGAAAATCAGGTTGGCCTACGGCTCTTAGCTACGTGATCTGCAACGGTTTGAGCCGCACTCATTCGTCGTTGCACTTCTGCACGCCAGCGCTTCTCAAAGTCTGCGGCAAGATGCGAGCCGGCGGGTAGATCGATCTCAATTCCTTCTGAGTAGACGGTACCGCCTGCTGCGGGTTCGACCTGGGCGACATTTCGAATCGGAACGGACTGTGTCTGCTCGATCGTTGATGTCATTGCGCGCCTTCCCGGAACTAGAGAAAGCACTTCGATCACTTGGACTGAGCCATCCAGCATCTCGGCTGCGTGTTTTTCACCAACCCCGGGGGGTGTTCCAGGCACTCGATAGCCACGGCGGATGCGTGGGTCGAGAAGAGGCGACATCTCCGGCGGCTCGATCACGGACCACACCAGTTCAGGCGGATGCCCCACGTATCGCGATTCCTGAAGGCGGATGGTTCCTCCCGGACCTGCAGGTGCGGGAGGTCGAGCACGTCTCGCGGTGGCGTTGAACATCGCTATTCCTAACAACGAGATCACGGCGATGACTCCTGCGAGTGTTCCCGCGGCGACAAGCGCCTCGGGATAGCCCCGTGCCGCGGCAACGCCTCCTCCTAGGAGCAGAAGCCCGATAACCGAGCCGCTAAACACCTCGATGACATACGACCGACCCATCCGATTTGCGCCCATTCATTGAACGTAACGTCCAGTCAACCGCATCGTCGAGACGGCGAGCTTTGCTACGGCCGATCAGGGCGTGCTGCCCGTATATGGGATCCATCGATATCCCGGGACAAACGGTTCGAATCGTTCGTCGAGTTCCCAATGTTCGGCGAGCAGATTACTGACCACTATGCCGTGAGGACGATATCCGCTCCCATCAAGGAGCACGTAGTCCTTCATCTCGTTCGGATCAACGATGCCTTCAGGGTCCCACCCAACCGCCGCAGCGTCGTAGCCATTGAATCGTCGAAGTAGCTCAAAGAGTTGTTCACCGAGGCTCGACAGTTCTTCTGAAGTAAGAGTTCGGGCGTCCACGGGGTCGGGCGGGCGTGCACCTCCGTATCGAATCCCCTGCGGACTTACTGAAAATTCGATGTAGTCCGCACCGAGGGACGACTTGAACTCGGCAATGGAGGGCGGCGTCAGTGGCTTTGGTACCGGCGACAGCACGAACTGATCGGTAGTGTCGAATGCTGCTTACCCTTCCTCAGTTGGAACGTCATTTGTTTGCGGCGGCAGACATCCTCCGAGGGAAGATGGACGCGTCGGAGTTTCAAGGAGTACATCTTCGGTGCGCTGTACTTGAAGCGAGCATCCGATGTGTTCGAGGTCGAGCGCGAACGCGTGATCAACGAGCAACTCGCCCAGGGCCGCAGCGCAGTCGACGCAGCACGTCGAGCCGACGACCGCGACTTCTACAAGGATGCGTTCTTCGTACCCGTTGGCGGGCGGTGGGACGAGCTGCAGAAGAACCTTCACCATCAAGTCGGCAACGGGCTCAACAAGGCGCTTGGCGCGCTCGAACAGGCCAACCCGGCGCTCGAAGGCGTACTTCAGCACATCGACTTCAACCGCAAGGTCGGCAACGCCACTGTGCCCGACGAGAAGTGGCGCGACCTCATCGACCCATCTGCTCGGCGAGGCCGTCGCCAGCTCCGAACCCTCGTTGGCAGCATCGCTGGTCGACCTCACGCGCTCGCTTGTCGGATCGATACGCGCGCATATCACTATCGCCGGGTTCTGGGAGAACCCGACCAAGCAGGACGAGATGCGCAAGAGCGTGAAACGCAGCCTCGACGACAGCCACCTGTTCGACTACGCAACGCTCGACAGACTTGCGGCCGATGTCGTGGATGAAGCCAAAGCCAACCAAAGGCGACTCGCATGACCTCAACCGCCATGCTGCACGCAGAACCGACGCTCATCGTCGGCGACCTGGTGTTCACCGTCGCGCCCCCCACACACGCCGCAACGCTTGAGGTCGTGGTGGAACGCGACGCGTCGCTCGTCATCAAAGCGCCTGCATCAGTCGACGTCGACCGGGCCCGAGCATTCGTCGCTACCAAGCGATCGTGGATCTATCGACGGCTTGCGGAGAAGGACGCACTGATCGGTCCACCAATCGTGAAGACCTTCGTCAATGGAGAAGGCTTCGCCTACCTCGGACGCAGCTACCGCCTCAGCATCGACGACAACGCAACCGACCTGCGGCTCGACCGCGGTCGCTTCGTCCTACCCACTGCGCTCGCGTGCGAAGGCCGCGACGCGATGCGTCGGTGGTACATCGACACCGGCCAGCTGTGGCTCAACCGCCGAATCGCAAGCTGGGCGGCACGCTCCGGCGCTGGCACGGTGTGCGTTGAGGTCCGCGACCTAGGGTACCGCTGGGGTTCGGTTCGACCCGGAAGTGCGAACCCGACGATCAACATTCACTGGGCAACGCTTCAGCTCCCGCCCAGCCTCATCGACTACGTCCTGGTGCACGAACTGGCGCACCTCACCGAGACGAACCACACCCTCGCCTACTGGTTGATCGTCAGCCGAATCATGCCCGGATACGAGGGCCACAAGCAGACCTTGGCATCCATCGGCAAGAACGTCTGGCTTGGCTGACCGCACCCGTCCGGGACGACGCCCCGTCGCCTGTCATACCCCCCTGCTTTACTGAAGGTCGTCCGACTCGCACCTCTGTTGCGTCGGCGCACTCGGTCGGCACCGCCACCCGCTTTTCAGATCAACGAACAGGTGGGGGCAGCAATGTCGGTCTACGAAGTATCAGCCGATCACATCGGCTTTCTGGTCAACCTTGGCCAACAACTCGGTGTCTCTCTGGTCCCACACAACGGCCAGCTCAAGGCAGTCGCACTCCACACAATCGTCGATCGTGCCTTCGTCGCTGCTTCCCTGAAGGTACAGAACCGAGCCTCGGTAACGTTCGCCGGCCAACCGGCCAAGCAGTTCACGATCCCGGTGCCGCTGCAGCGTTCTGTCAGGCTCGTCACCGCTACCGACCTCTGCCAGGCCTTGCAATGGGTCAACTGCTACCGATACCAATCCTGCGAGGGTCCTGAATGGAACGGGTCGTTCGCGTTGGCCTTCACCGACCGGCTGATTACAGAACTCGTAGCGAAACTGATCTCGATGCACTCCACCTCGTGGGAGTACGACGGTGCGCCGTGCGCGTCTTCCGGCACTCCTGTGCAAGATGACGCTGTTGCCGGGTGCATGGCGCCCTGCCCGGACGCTCTCGACAAGACGGATTGATCCGGTCTACGTTCTTCCGATGGCTGCGACATAGAGGCCATCATCGTTGGTTGCGCTTCGTCAATTCGCCTTTCGGGCAATTCTCAAGCCGTTGACTACCTAGGCCAACGACTTGTGGGCCGTGTCGTGCATGCCGAGCGGTGGGTTCCAGTGGATGTTTACGTTGTCAACGCCAGGCGCAGAAGTGTTGACTGGCGGCGCGCCGAATCAGGCTGCGCTTCGCATTCAGGTTCCTGCTAGTCGCCTGGGTTCCCTCATCGACGATCCCCCGAGGTTCTCGTCGCTGCCCGTACCAACATGGTGGACCACATGCAACAAGGTGGCAACAACTGCTCCAAGACAGCGTCCAGCGCCTTGGCCTACGAGATTTTGCACACCTCGGTGCCGTCCTCTTCCGATACCAGCACAGTCGATTAGGAACTCGCCGCCGCCTATGTGCGCTTACCGCCAGATGCTGCTCTGACCGAAGCGGCGCAACACCTCGCAGCCGAGACCGCCCCCAATTGGTAACTCACACACCCGCTCACTTCGGGAATCACAGACTTTGGCCAAGGAGATCGCACCGATCCCGCCATTCCGCGAAGCGGAAAATGCATCCCGGGTATCTGACTGTTTGGGTGATGTGCAACCCGCGAGTCTCACTCCGGGACCCTGTGGACAATAATTTCCGCGGAAACACAATCCACTCCGGAGGCACCCGAGAATCCCGTCTAGTAAACGATGTCGGGCGACCCGTCGCTCATGTCGCTTGCTTCAACGCTCGTCTGAGGTGGGAAGCGATGGCTTCTACGTGGAGTCCGTGCGTACCCGGTGCACAGACCAGCGAAGACAAAGTCTTGGGCCAATTCACAACCACGCCATTCACGTTGTTCGGTTTGGATCGCGTCCATTCCGCACCTACGAAGCACAGCACGCCGGCCACTGACACCTGCGGCCACAGCTCGGCCAGCACTCCGCACACGGAGTCAACTTGGAGGATCACGCCAGCTGCCAGCCTGATCCGGTCTCGGCCATCCACCCACAGCCGCTCGTCGCCTTGCGCGCCGAATCCCGATACGCAATAACCCCAGCAGCGGTCGGTGTTGCACATCGCGCGCAGACATCGTCCCGCTTCAAAACCATTTTCTTCATGGCATCGCCTCCGCCGTCATGGGCACTCCTGCCACCCTGTTCGCCGCAGATTCGACAAACCCAACCGACTGCAGACTCAACCGCCCGTTGTCAGCAGTGCGCAGCGCCGTCTGATGAGCGTGGCCAATTGGCGGCGACGACGTTGATCGAACGGCAACTCGTCTAGCCGATCGGCCCACGGGAGGCACTTCGTCGTCATCTCCTCGATCGCCGATGCCACAGCCACAGGTGGAAGACCCACCGAAGCCCCCAATGCAGCAGCGCGCCTATGCGAGACCTGACCTTCCCTACGGCCTTGAACCGCCATCGCCAAGGTGTAATCACCATACGGCGCAGACGACGGCAGGTCGTAGGCCGGCGACGGGAGCCACTCGCCGGAACTAAACATCAGGGACAGATTCTTCGCATGAAGGTCGCCGTTGCCAGTAATAAGCGCGAATAGGAATTGTCGAAACATCCGCAATGCAGCGACGCGTGGCGATGCACAACGCGCCGCCATCGTGCTGAACACGGCCTCGGTCGACAACCCATACTTGTCGCCGGGGTAGCGGTTACTGAGCTGACAACCGTCCTCTGCCGCAAAGGCGCAGACTGATCCGTCGGGCTGCAACGCCCGGTCGAACCGCGTCAAGAGCAACCCGTCATTCCCCCCTCGGTCAACCACCACCCTCCACCGAACTGTGTCGACGCCGCATGCGGCCGCCATCGTCAGAAAGAACGCCTCGTTGCGGACAAGGTGAGGAGACTCGGGCGGGTCGAACTTCAAAATACTCCCCGGCCCGCCGTCCTGACGCAGCGGCAGACTGACCATACGTCCGCTTACTTTGTCCTGCACTCCTGCGATCCCAACCCTGTCCGGTGCCAGTCCCGTCGCGTCAGCGAGCAACTCAGCGAACGACAGAGACCCTGCAGCAACAGCAAGGCTGTCAGCGTTTCCTGCCGCGGCGCCGAATGCCGGGCACGGCTCGCCTGCGACCACAACCTGAACGTCGCCAACCGGATCGGAGCCAACGGCGAGCAGCATGGAGAAGTCGTCGTCCGCCGACGTCTTCAGTGCCTGGCGCAACGCCGACAAGCGACGCCCCTCGGGAAGCAGCCCAGCGAAGTATGGCGGCACGGACCGCGCCGCCGTCCGCACGGGATCGGCCGACAGCGGGAGCGTCGTTGCGACAGGCTGACCATTGGAAGCCAAGTAGTCCTCGTCGTATCGAAAGTCCACATACGACTCGCCTCGGCGTAGTTGACCCGCCAAAGTCCCCTGCTTGTATACGTCTGCAGTGTCGACCCTCACCAGGTCGATCAGTTCAGTCATGAGCGCGTCCCACGCTCGGTCGCCTCCGATGGGTGAAACTGCACAACCGAGGAGTTCTGAGGTCCGGCGACGATCAGATTGAGACCGAGCGTGTTGAGCACGGCGAGCAGCGCATCCAACCGAATAGTCCGTTTGTCGTGTTCGACTGCATGCACAAAGCGGGTGGATACCTCCGCCAACGCCGCCAGTTCGTCCTGGCGAAGCCCAAGCTCCCGTCGCCTGGCCCGAACCGTTGACCCGAGCGATTCTGCATGATCGTGCATAGGGATCCATCCTGACGGTATGGTGGGAGAGGGTCAACTCAAATTCTGCATGATCGTGCAGACCATTCTTGCTTTGTACCGAGATGACGAAGACCAGGCGCTAAATCTGCATGATCGTGCATGCGGGTACATCCTGCGAAGCGGGTCCGCCAAGTCCTCATCGACCACCGAAAGCTCTGTAGTTGTCTCCTGGGTCACCTCAATATCGACGGATGCGGGTACGTACTGGTGTGTCCTTCTGTCCACACGCGGCTAACACCATGGCAGCGAGCAGGGCTCCAGTTGCACGCAACGTGGTCGAGTTTGCGTCTTCATGTGTGTGATCGGTTCCTGAGGTCCTGGTCTTTCAACGCCAGCAGATTACGTCGCTTGCTTCAACGTACGTCTGAGGTGGGAGGCGATGGCTTCAACGTGAGGGCCGTGCGGGCCCGGAGCGCCGACAAGCGAGGGTAAAGCCTTGGGCCAAATCACAACCACACCATCCACGTTCTTCGGTTTCGATCGGGTCCACTCCGCGCCCACGAAGCACAGCACGCCAGCCACGGGCACGGGCACGGAAGGTCCGCCACTCGCAGGTGGAAAGTCCACTACTCGCGTAAATCAGGATCTTTTCCGCGCAGAACTGCCTGAGTGGTGGACTTTCACGCAACCCATCCGCCCTCATCTGCGCACCCTGGGTTTACTGCGCTGACCCAAGCGGCCGACCGCACGGCTGCGGGGCGAGGCGAGGCGAGGCGAGGCAAGGCAAGGCAAGGCAAGGCAATGAACCAGGCAATCACGGCGAACACGGGGACAATCGACGCACTTGTCGACAAGCTCACTCACGCAACACTGGCCGACGGGGTACAAGACCTCTTGCTCGCTGCGCTGGAAGGTGATGTTGCGCTCCGGGCCCACCTCCAATCGCCAGACCGGCAACCTCGCCCGCTGCCGAACGCTGCAGCCAAGTCCAACTCCGCCGTTCGGCCGAACGAAGGCATACCTCGCACGCATCACCGTGGAAGGGTTCCGCGGCATCGGCCCCGCCCGCTCGTTGGACCTGCAACCCGGCAACGGGCTCACGTTGGTGGAAGGCCGCAACGGAGCCGGCAAGTCGAGCTTCGCCGAAGGAATCGAAGCCCTCCTCGTCGGCAGCTCAAAGCCCTGGGGAGAACCGCACCGCTGACTGGAAGAAGGGCTGGCAACCTCCACCACCCCAACGCCCGCGTCTCTGCCGACTTCACGGTTCCCGGCAGTAGGCCCACAACGTTGCGCCGCACCTGGGCCGACGGCGCAGAGTTCAACACGCACAACTTGAAGTGCAGATCGACGGGTCCAAAGTTGACCGGCCCGACGCAATGGGATGGGACCAAGCCCGCACTAGCGATATTATCAGTACACATAGCATGTTTGTGGCAGACATTGCGGCACTGCACCAACAGGTCGCCACAGACCATCGACGACACCGAAACTGCGTGGCGGCCTTTCCGCGAGTCACTCCTCGGCTTCATCGCTACCTATGCCCCAGGCATGCAAGCCGACGCAGACGCGAACCTCATCAAGAAGGCAACCAACTGGTTCGTCCAAGCGAGCTATGAATTGCGCAACGAGCGATTCGAGGTCATCAAGGCCGAGGTACTCAGGTACTGGGAAACGCTGCGCCGCAGCTCCACCGCTCCCCTCACCCACTTGGCGCTCACGGGCAGCAGCAACTCACGCCAACTGATGCTCGGCGTGAAGGTTGACTATGCCGAGAGTGTTGCGCTGTCGGTTGTCAGCCAGGGCGAGCTGCATGCGCTGGCAGCGGCGTTCGCAGGCACCAGGACCCTCACACAGCGCGTGGCACTTGCCCGTGACTGCGACGATGGTGCGCTCCGCAGACCCGGCCGATGAGCTCACGCGGTCCTGTTCAGACGATCGACGCATACGACGCAGCGGTGCGGGTCCTGGCCGATCCACCAGCGTCGTTCGGTGGCGTATGGTCCATCGCCGTGCCTCCTGGCGAAGCAAGCGCTGGAGGAGGCCGGCACCGCTTCTGGGACACCAAAGACCCACAGGTGAACAACACGTTCATGGCCCTCCCAGCTCATCTGCACCGAAGCAACCGTCCCCAACTCGGCAGGCATGTACTCGATGTGGTCACGCCTGTCGGATTGGTGCCATTACTCGGGACGCCTCAGCGACCCCAGCGGCCCCGAACTCGAGGCTCTCCTCTACGAACTGGGCGTCCACCTCGTTGCGTTATCAAAAGGCCCGATTCACCATGAACTAAAGCCCAGCTCGAAGCAGCCGTGGACGGCTAAGCCGCTCCAGTCTCCAAGGGCCGCGAAGTGGTGAATCGGTACGCGGAAATGTGCAGCCTGCCGCCCCATCGACCCAACTTGTTGCCCCTGGTGGTTTCATGCACCCCCAAACCGGGTATCGGCAACCCACAGCGTCTCCCGACGTACGGGAAGGTGCCTCACCATGAATCGGATCAGCCAACAACACCTCAGAACCCGTGACGGTCTGAACACCGCATCAGTCGTGCGCGGAAACGCCGACGTCACCACCGTCATGACCCGGCGACGTCTCTTGTCGCCAGCCGGCCTCATCGGTTCTGCGATCGGTGCCGGGTTCCTGGTGGTGGGTCTCATCGGCCTGGTCCGAGGCGATCTCAACGGCCCCCTCAACGAACCCACATACGAAGTCGCAGGCTTCGTGCACAGCCCAACACTCAGCTTCGTTGAAATCGGCGTTGGCGTTGCGCTCCTCCTCTGCGCTCTCACCGGATGGCTGTCCGGGATGCTCTTTGCAGGCTCGGCACTGATCGTCGCAGCCATCGTCGCGCTGGTCGAAACGTCGCCGCTGGGCAACAGGTTCGTCATCGACCGTTCGTTCAGCTGGGCAGTACTCGCTCTAGGGTCGATCGTCGTTGCAGCCGGTTGGTTGATGCCGACGATGCACGAGGACCGGCGAGTCTCCGAACGTTCTGACCACGACATCATCGATCGCCGTGACGTCCTATAGCTGACACGCTAACGTCCGTCGGTCGCGTTCAGGACAATCGACTGGCACTCGACATGGCAATCGACATGGCACTCGACATGACAATCGACATGACAAGACGCTTGCGTCTACGGTCGAGATGATGGCTGCGACGGACGCTGACCACGGCGATGCGTGGGATGACCTTTCGTTCGATGACGAGTTCATCGCGCAGGCTCAGATCACCGAGCCGTCAGCTCAGCAGCGCTCCCGCGACGCCGAAACACATGCCCGAGCCGAACTCTTGCCGATCCGCCTTGTACTGGAACGGCAATCTCTGGCTCGTCGAACGAAACGCACGGACCGCTGGCGACGAAGGGCAAAGTCCTTGCTTGCGTTCGCTGTTTTTACCGGGCTGATGAGCGCCTTGGTTGTTGCTGCGCGAAACGACATCGGCCGATCAACCCAGCTCGCCGTTTACCAAGCGTGGGGAGGAGCAACGCCCACACCTGCGCGTAGCGCCTCCTCCACACCGCTCAGCAGGCCACCCGTTGTCGAGCCCACTGAAGAGCCGCACGACTTCCTTGCACGGCAGCCCGATCAATCCCCGGTTGCCTACGACCCCTGTCGTCCAATTCATTACGTGACGAATACAGAGGCGGGACCGCAGGAATCGGCGGTGCTTTTAACTAACGCACTCTCGCGGATCAGTGCGGCCACTGGGCTCCAATTCATCGACGATGGTCCAACCGACGAGCCGCCAACGATCGATCGTCGTGCCTTTCAGCCCGAACGTTACGGAGACAAATGGGTGCCCGTGCTGATTGCCTGGACCAACCAAGCTGCAATTCCAGACCTCGCAGGAAGCATCGCCGGCGTGGGCGGAAGTAGCTCAGTCAGCAACAGCAACACCGGACCCCGCAGTGTCTACGTAACGGGCATCGTGTACCTCGACGGCCCGCAATTGGCGCAAGCGCTTCGTGAGTTCGCGACTGCCGACCAGGCGGACATCGGTCGGGCCAACGTCGAGGCAGTCGTCGTCCACGAACTAGGCCATCTGGTGGGCTTGCAGCACGTGGATGACCCAACCCAGATCATGAACCCAGCCACTGTCGCAACCGAACTAGGCAACGGCGATCGCACCGGGTTGGCGATGCTTGGCCGCGGCAGGTGCGTCTCACGGCTCTGAGCCCGGTCCGAATCGGCGGCAAATTGTGGATTCAGGTGGTCTCGGGCCACCAGAGTCCACAATTTGCGCACTTACGCGTGGAACAGGAACCGGTCCGCACACTCGGGATGGTGACTGCACCAGATAGCGCAGACTCCCCAGCCATCCCAGCGGCGACGAGCCGAGCGGCCGACGCTGGGCCATAACAGCAGCTCACGCCGCTGCGCCTTGGAGTGCTCCGTTGCGCTGGCATCGCCCGGGGGTTCGTGAGGGACACCCAAGACATGGCCGCTGCCACGACCTTGGCCGTGGACAGCCGAGACCAGGCCAAAGCAGACGAGTTCCGTTCAACCTTCAGTATTTCCGCGCGCTTACGGTTCGGACGAGACACTCCAATACGCCGCAGAAAGTCTGGATATCGCAGCAACCCTCGTCGCGATCGGGGCAAGCGCACGTGCCACTGCTGAGGAGTTGGTGGCTGCGCAGGGAAAAGTCTCGGCGCTCTTGCACGACTTGTCGGCCAAGAGCGCCACGCTGAACGAGACGAAGCCTTGA
>JAYSSK010000189.1:0-3630 GCA_043720595.1 Acidimicrobiia bacterium | reverse complement strand
CGTATGCGCGCATGACAGCTTGCGGCGATTCGAGCATCGCCCAGATCTTCGTGTGCTCGGGTGCTCCTGCAGCCACGAGCGCGTCTTCGACTCGGCGCAGTTCATCGACCGAGTTGATTTTCGGTATCACGACGCCATGCGGGCCCGCCTCGGCTGCAGCGCGCAGATCGTCTGCGCCCCACGGCGTGTCGAGCCCGTTGCACCGGATAGTGAGTTCCTTGGTGCCGTAGCCGCCACCTGTCACGGCGGCAACCACGTTGGACCGCGCCTCGGGTTTGGCATCGGGCGCAACCGCATCCTCGAGGTCGAGGATCAGCGCGTCGGCCGCGATGGTCTTCGCCTTTTCGAGCGCACGCGTGTTGGCGCCAGGCATGTACAGCACAGACCGCCGCGGACGGAGCTGCGCTGTGCGGTCGGTGGACACTTCGTTACCCATCGCGGTCATGGCTTCATGCCGTAGGCAACGGCTAGGTCTGCATCGCGCGCGGCCAGCCTGGTTGCCAACTCGATGACCACGCGACACTGCTTCACGGTTGCATCGTCTTGCATCTTGCCGTCGAGCATCACGGCGCCGGTGCCGTCGCCCATCGCGTCGATGACCCGCTGTGCCCACCTGACCTCCTCGGGAGGTGGCGAAAAGACCTTTTTCGCGATGTCGATCTGCACGGGGTGAAGGCTCCATGCCCCGACGCAACCGAGCAGGTACGCGTTGCGGAACTGGTCCTCGCAGGCCAGCGTATCGGCGATGTCGCCGAACGGGCCGTAATAGGGGAGGATCCCGTGTGCCCGGCAGGCGTCCACCATCCGAGCGGTTGTGTAGTGCCACAGGTCCTGTTGGAACGTGGCGCGCGGTGCCGTTGCGTCGTCGGACGGATCCTCTCGCACCAGGTAGCCGGGGTGCCCGCCGCCGACGCGTGTGGTCTTCATACGTCGATCGGCCGCAAGGTCTGCAGGCCCCAGCGACAGGCCCTGCATGCGTGGAGACGCACCGCAGATGGCTTCCACATTGGCAACGCCTCGGGCAGTCTCCAGCAACGCGTGCAGCATGATGGGCCGAGTGATGCCCGCCCGCGCTTCGAGCTGCGCCACCAACCGGTCGACGTAGTGAATGTCCTCCGGCCCCTCGACCTTCGGCACCATGATCACGTCGAGCCGATTGCCGATCTCCGAGACGAGCGTGACGAGGTCGTCGAGACACCACGGCGAATCGAGCGAGTTGATGCGGGTCCACAACTGGGCCGAGCCAAGGTCGATTGTTTTACCGACCTTGACCAACCCTTCACGGGCCGCCACTTTTCGGTCTGACGCGATGGCGTCTTCCAGGTTGCCGAGCAGCACGTCGACCCGCGGGGCCAGATCGCCCAGTTTTGACACCATCTTTTCGTTCGAAGCGTCGAAGAAATGGATCATGCGTGACGGTGCTGTTGGAATTTCTCGCAGCGGCATCGGAGCGCCAACAGCTAGCGGGGCGAAGAAGTTCCGGGGCGTTCTGATCGAACTCATGGCGCAGAGCCTAGGGGTGGGCCGCGCAGCCTCCCCAAATGGAGCGAACCAAGAGGCAGGTCCGCACGATGACACCCGTCGCTGAACACGATGTCGCCCTGCCCACCCCCTGGTTGATGAGGCGCAGAGGCGCCTGTGGCGTGCCACACTCTGGGGTATGGCGACGGTACAGATTGCGGAATTGTTCGCGAACGACGACACGTTGGGGCGTGTCGACGGGGTGGTCCAATCGAGAGGCATTGATCGATTTCGGTTCAGTTCGGCCCTGGGGTCGGTTTCGTGGCGGCGGGTTCAAGACGGACACGGCTGGCGTATCGAGATCGAGGACCAGGCCGGCGTCAACCTGCTCGACCTGCACCACACAGACCGACTCATCGGCCTCGATGCAGAAATCGCCGCTTACTCTGCTGGGCCGCTCGCGTCAGCCGATCAGGGTCGTCCGTATGCATACGACTCGCTCAGCCAGCTGTTCGACGACCCCAAGGTGCCCAACCAGTTCCTCGTACCGGCGGCATCCTTCCCGCTGCATGGAAATATCGGCAACCACGGATCACTGGCATCCATCCAATCCCGTGGGTTGTTCGTCGCCGCCGGCCCCGGTGTCGCCGCCAAGGGCTGGGTGCAAGACCATGCCCGAATGATCGATGTGGCGCCTACGCTGCTTACGCTGCTCGGGGTGCCGATGACCAACGGCCGTGGACCCAACCGAACCTTTCGCCCGTCGCGTTTGCTGGCCCAAGACGGCGACGAGATCCAGAGCGTCCTCGATGCCGGCAGCGGCGCCCAACACGTTGTGGCCGTCGTGTTCGACGGTGTGAACACCAACCTGGTGGCCGATGCAATTGCAACCGGGGAGGTACCCACACTTGCTTCGTTGATTGCGCGCGGCACTGGACTGCGCCACGGAATCGTGTCCTCGTTCCCAACGGTCACGTTGCCAAATCACCTCACCGCCTTCACTGGCGTGCATCCGGGGCGCCACGGAATCATCAACAACGAGTTCCTCGATTTCGACAGTACGCATGTGAATTTGTTGGAGTTCTCCACGATGGTGCGCACCAACGATTGGGTGTCCGGCGACATCGAAACGGTTCACGAGGCGGTGCACCGTTGGAAACCGTTGTCATTCACCTCCGCGAGTTACGAGTACGCCGAACGTGGGGCGGATTGGTCGACCTTCGGCGAGTTCAGAGCCGGCCGCCGGCCACCGTATGCCACCGCGCAGGTTGCAGCCAACACGTCCACAAACTGGGCGTATGAGGCGAGCGAGCGGTACCGGTTCATCAGCCGCATCGACGAGTCGAGCCTGATCGGAGCCATTGGCCAATGGGCCGGCGAGAGCCAGACAGGCCATCCGTTGCCCACACTCCAACTTGTGAACCTCAGCGCCACCGATGATGCCGGCCACGAAGTGGGCCCGCACGGTGCATTGGCTCGAGCTGCACTCATCGACTGTGACCGCCGCCTTGGTCGGTTGCTCGACGCCATCGCCGCTGCCGGTGTGCTCGACCAGACCGCGGTGGTTGTCATTTCTGATCACGGCATGGAACAGTGCGACCCGAGCCTGTTGGAGACACACCCCACACCGGACCTTGCGCACATCTGTCAGCGTGCAGGGATGCGCGAAATCGGCGACGTGTTCCTGCACGCAGCTGGTCGCTAGCGCCACTGGGTACCATGCTCTTCATGGCTGGCAACGGTTCGCAACAGACTTCGAAACAGGCCGCAGGTAGGGCCGTCACTGATTCGTTCCCGGGTTTCCCGGCAGAGGCGATCACCTTTTTCGATGAACTTGAGGAGAACAACACCCGTGCTTGGTTCACGGAGAACCGGTCACGCTATGACGCGCTGATCCGTGGCCCCATCGACGCGTTTCTTGCCTCGGTCGCGACGGAGTTCGGTGCAGGGCACGTCTTTCGTCCGAACCGAGACACACGGTTTGCGACTGACAAATCGCCGTACAAGACCAACATCGGTGCAATCGTCCATCGAGACGGAGCGGTGTTCTATGTGCACCTAGATGGCGGTGGGCTGATGGCGGCAAGCGGCTACTACCAAATGGCCTCTGATCAGATCCAACGTTTCCGGGCTGCCGTTGGCGACGAGAAGACGGGTGCGAAGTTGCGG
>JAYSSK010000188.1:0-1513 GCA_043720595.1 Acidimicrobiia bacterium | reverse complement strand
CGGTTGTGCGAGAACCTCATGGTCGGCCGCTGCCAAATCTTCGTCAGGTGAGCGCTCCAGCGTCTTGATCACACCCGAGACTTCGACACGCTCGGCGGCGATCCCTTCCCCAACATTTGCGAAACGCTCACGCGCGGTGGCTACCACTCGTAGCGGACCAACACCACCTTGGCGGCCGACGGAGTTCCATTCCAGCCCTCTGGTCCTTCGAGTACTTCGCTCTGGTGGGACAGTCGTAACGCGAGACGATCAAGCCAAGCTGCGTCGGACACGGCAAGCCGAATGTGCACGTGACCGTCGGAGTCAACGGTTTGGTCGATGATTTGGTACTGCTCGATCACCCACAAGTCGGCCGGGGCCAGGCGGATGATCGCTTCGCCGCCTGCTGCTACCTGGGTGAACAGCTGCGGAGGTGTTGGCGCTGCGACGGTGGTACGTGGTGTATCTGTCGGGCGCGCCGATGCGATTCGGTCGATCCGGAAGGTGCGCGCCGCTGTCGCCAGGTTGCACCAACCCGACACGTACCACTGGCCTTGTGCGACAAACACGTGGTCCGGTTCGATGAGACGTGTCGTGGCTTGGTTTCGAGAGAACGAGAGGTAGTCGATCTCGACCTGTCTCGCGTCATGGGCTGCTTGGCGCAAGGTTGCAAGCAGGTCCTCGGGTGCTGTTCCTAGGTCGACTTTGACTGCATCGTCAGCTCCGAGCGACGCGGCGAGTTTGCCCAGCCCGCGTGCCAACGGGCCTGTTGCGTCGGTGCCAGGGACTGCCAGCAGCGTTTGGGCAGCAGTCAGCAGGCCCAGCCCCTCGACAGGCGTCAGGCGCAATGGGCGGCTGAAATAGTCCGCATATGAGACCCACACCCGCTTGTCTCGGATCTCTGCCTCTATGAGCAGGTCGGGTGTGTACGGATGCAGCCCGCAGAGGTACAACAGCCCGATGTCGCTCGCGAGTTCTGCCGGCTTCAAATCGAACCGTACGCAAACGTCGTCTACCGACGGTCCGTCGTGGGCAACGATCCACGGGATCATCGCAAGGAGCCGTGCGAGGCGCTGTTCCGCTGTCAGCTTCATGGGGCGCTCGTTGCCTGTTCGGAAGCCGGGTCGGAAGCCTGGTCGGGTGTCTGTGCGGCCTTCTGGCGAAGCCAGTTCACCAGGTCATCACGAAACGCAGGTGGGGCGAGAACTTCGGCACCGTCGAGAAAACCGAGAACAAAGGACCTGAATGCGTCGGGGCCGCGTACGAGCAGGCGGAGGGTAATGGCACCATCAGGCAGCCGAGTGTGTACCGCGTCTGATCCGACGTGACGTTCGGCCCAGGGCGCGTGCGCGGCATCGATTCGCACAAACGCTTCGACTGGCTCGCCCGCCCCGAGTTCCCAGGGGCTGCGGCTGGGGCTGGCGCGCCGTGGCGCCGCCGGAATGTTGGCCAGGTCGGCTGGGGTGGTGACGGTGACGTCGCCATCGATGCGGTCAATCCGGAACGACCGTTCGTCGTGGCGGTCCAGATCAAA
>JAYSSK010000187.1:0-3643 GCA_043720595.1 Acidimicrobiia bacterium | reverse complement strand
TGGTTGCTGCTGGTGTGCCCCACGAAGTCATTCCGTTGTCTGGCGTGACACATATGACGCCGCAAGAAGAGGTGGCAGAAAACATGTTGTTGCTCCAGGTCGACTTTCTCCGCAGGCACCTCGGAGGCCCAACGCGTGGGTAACTCTGGTGTGTGACTCGGTCGTCGCGCTTCCTGCGGCAACCGGCGGTCCCACGCTGTTCGCCAAGAACAGCGATCGACCCAGGTCCGAGAAGCAGGTTCTGGAGTTCCACACTGCGCTGTCGGCTCGGGGCGAACGTCAGTGCACATACATCACGGTCGAGGCCGAACCCGACGAGACGTTCGCGGTTGTTGGCAGTAGGCCCGAGTGGGGATGGGGTTACGAGCACGGGGTGAACCAGGCCGGAGTGACCGTTGGCAACCACCGCATCACCACAGTCAAGGACCCTCGGCCGTATCCCGATGCGCTGACCGGGATGGACCTCGTGCGCCTCACCCTGGAGCGTGCGCCCGATGCCGCCGCGGGAGTAGCCATCCTCACCGAGCTGCTTGAGCGCTATGACCAGGGCGGCAGCTGCTTCGATTCTGCCACCATGGGCCGCAAGCCGTACTGGTCGTCGTTCTTGCTGGCAGACCCCGAAGAGGCATGGGTGGTGGAAACCAGCGGAGACGAGTGGATGGCCGATCAGGTTGAGCGCACGTACGCGATGTCCAACCGCACAACTATTCCTGAGTTCGACCAGATGCACCGCCACCTCGATGCGCCCGTCGAGCAATTCGTCGACCCGCGGCTCACCGAATCACGGCGTCTGCTGGCAGAGCATCGAGTCGACCGCCTCGGCATCACCGACCTGCTGCGCAGCCACGCCGGGCCTGACGGATGGTCAGTATGCATGCATGTTGATTCGAACGAACACCCTTTCGGGTCGCACTCCGACGACATGGTCACCACCGCATCAATGATCACCGAGCTTCAGCTCGGGCGGGTCCCGAGGGTCTGGGTTGCCGATGGGTCACCCTGCAGCAACGGGCACCGCGAAATTGCGTTTGGTCCGATCGTTCCGCTCGGCTCGGCCTGGCGCAACCACTAGACCAAGGCACCACTAAGCCAAGCAACCGCTAAGCCAAGCAACCGCTAAACCCGCACCGGTGCGATCCGCGGTGCAATGCCACGTGACAGACGGCACTTCTGAAATCACCGAAATTGGAATCCAGCCCGGGCCTCGCTCCGGATAACTCTCCAGCAACGTTCGAAGCGCTGTCGGCCCCCCCTTGCCGGCACCGCTTCGACGTGCGCCACCCACAGGAGACCCCCATGCGTTCACGTTCACTTTCCTTCTTCACCATCGCTATCGCCTCCGTCGTCGGCCTTGCCGCGTGCGGATCCGACGCATCGACTGAGAGCACCGACACCGTCGCCGCTGCCGAAACGACCGTCGCAGCCGCTGCCACCGAAACATCGGCCCCCGCAGCGCTGGCTGACATCGTCGACACAGCTGTTGCGGCCGGAAGTTTCACCACTCTGGCAAAGCTTCTGACCGATGCAGGGCTGGTGGAGACGTTGAAGGGCGCTGGTCCATTCACCGTCTTCGCGCCGACCGACGCTGCGTTCGCTGCCGTACCAAAGGAAACGCTTGATGCACTAGCCGCCGACAAAGACTTGCTAGTCAAAGTGCTCACCTACCACGTTGTCTCGGGTGCCGTCATGGCTGCTGATGCAAAGCCTGGAGAAGTTCCGACCGTCGAAGGCTCCGCGCTGACCGTGAGCGTCGTTGACGGCAAGGTGATGGTGAACGACGCCACCGTCACAACTGCCGACGTGAAGGCGTCGAACGGCGTCATCCACGTGATCGACAAGGTCCTCATGCCACCAGTTGCGCCGACCGACACGACTCCGGCACCGGCTCCGACCGAAACCTCGGCTCCGTAAGTCAACGTTATACATCTCGCTCGTCGGCAACGCGCCGACGGGCAAGCTCGACGTACTCTTCGTCAGTGTCGAATCCGAGGTAGCGCCGTCCGGTTCGGAGCGCGGCCACGGCAGTGGACCCAGCGCCCATGAACGGGTCGAGCACCACATCGTCTTCGTAGGTATACAGATGGATGAGGCGCTCGGGTAGCGCAACTGGGAACGGTGCCGGATGCCCAACCCGCTTGGCGGACTCTGGCCGCATCTTCCACACGTCGAGCGTCGATTCCATGAACGCTTCCTTGGAGATGGTGTCGACGTGCGGGAGGCCCTGTTTGGCCCGAGCCGCGCGACTATGCGCCCGGTCGAAGCGACCCTTGGATGCCACGATGACGCGCTCGGTGAGATCTCTGAGCACGGGGTTGGACGCTGACTGGAACGACCCCCATGCGCAGTTATTGCCAGCGCCCTCGGCCTTTTGCCACAGGATTTCACCGCGTAGCAACAGGCCCAACCGGTCCTGGAGGATGGCGGTCACATCGCTGGACAACGATCGATACGGCTTGCGTCCGAGGTTGGCCACGTTGATCGCCATGCGGCCGCCGGGCTCGAGCACGCGAACACATTCGGCGAACACCGCCTCGAGCATCTGGAGGAACTCCACGTAGGTGGAGGGGATTCCGCCTTCGCCAAGTGCCTGCTCGTACGCCTTGCCTGCGAAGTACGGCGGCGAGGTCACCACGAGCGCCACGCAGTTGTCTGGCACCTCGGACATGTCCCGCGAATCACCGACGAAAATCGAATTGGCGACAGGACACGGGTTGATCGAGTCGTCGTCGGACAGCGTCGGTGCGTTGAACCGAGCGTAGAAATCAGTGGCGTCGTGACCCTCGCGACGGCTGGCACCGAACGCAGACGTACTGGTCGGCCGACGCCGCTTGTCCTGGGTCATGTTGCAATGAGGCTATCGGGCGGTGGCGCCGAAAGGCGGGTCTCGGGCCGGGGCAGCGCAGACAGCTCGAAATGCTGGATCAGCGGGGGCACCTCTGGGTTCAGCAGAACCGTCAGCTTCACCGTATGAGTTGCGGTTTGCGTCGTGAACGCACCTTGGGTTGCCGACGCCGGTGTCAGCTCCCACTCGCCGGATTCAGCCAACGATGAGGTTCCACCAATTGAATACAGGACTTCGCGGGCCGCTTCTTCTCGCAGCTCCTGCGGGGTGTCCAACACCACATTTAACGCGAATGTGATGCCGTGAAAGCTGGGTCCGTCGGCCGCCAGGATTGCGTCGATGAGTTCGCTACCCGCGAACCGCAGTGCCCGGGTGTCGGTAGGCCACCGGCGTTCGTGTGCCGCGAACGCGCCCTCGTGCGCGTAGACCTCGATGAGTTCGAGGGTGAGTGACCGCATGGGCGCATACGTTCGGTTGGCAAGTGCTACAAAGCCCACACCGGCATCGACTGACCATCGCATGTTGGACCCGTAGCCAGGAAGCCCACCGGAGTGGTTTACCGTCTTCCCCACACTGGGGTGCTCGTTGATCATGAGACCAAACCCGTAAGCGAGTTCGTAGAAACGCGGCCCCCTGGATGTGTCTTCGATGCGAGGCGGCCAAGAGGTGTGCACCTGTTGCATTTCGCGGCGAGACGCACGGGACAACACAGGCGAGTCGGCCCCATCCCTCGCTGGAAACGCGTCGGCGAAGAAGTGCACCCACTTCGCCAAGTCGCTCACCGTTGACCACAGACCTCCC
>JAYSSK010000186.1:0-3664 GCA_043720595.1 Acidimicrobiia bacterium | reverse complement strand
CCAAGCGCCGAGCTGCTGGGGCGATCAAAGCACTTGCCCTCATGCTCGAGGAGTGGCTGCCAGCGTTCGAAGGAAAACCGACGACGGCACCAACTTTGGTCGACGGCCATCGGGTTGCAATGATCATCGATGCGGCCAGACGAAGCGCTACGGGCGAGGGATGGGTTCGGCTGTGACAGTGGGGACATTGGGGTGGTTCCGCTCTCGGTGCCGGGGTTGCGGTAGACAGAAGGGCTTCCAGCGCCAAGCTCGTATCCGAAGGGTCAGCGAATGACCGCCAAACGCCGCCAAACCAAACCCACGTTCGAGCTGGCGGGAGAGTCCCGTATGCCTGCGCCTACTATGGGCCGACGGGCAGTTCGAACCTCCGCGTTGATCCAAGAGAAGGCGCGTGAGGTCTTCCTGCAGAAGGGTTACCACGGCACGAACATCGAGGATATCGCCGAAGCTGCGGGTATCTCGCGAGCGTCGTTCTATACGTATTTTCCATCGAAGCGCGATGTGTTGCTGTCGCTCGCGTCCGAGGCCTACAAAGCCTCTGACGCGATGTGGGACCAGCTCATCGTCCAGGTCGCTCAGTACGCAGATGTTCACGATGTGGCACGTACCGAGCTGTGGGTTCGCGCCTACATGGACCACCTGGATCAGCATGGTGGTTTCATCCTCATGTGGGGCCAGGCCGGAATGGACGACCCTGAACTTCGCCGAGCGGGGATGAAGGCGCGCTTGCGTAGCTCACGCCGTATTGCCGAAATTCTTGGTATCGAATCGGAAGGCGATGACGATCCAGCGCTCATAGGATTGGCGCTTGCCGTGATGGTCGACCGGTATTGGTACTACCTGGAGACTGCCGGACTGCCTGCATCGCGCGACACGGCCGTGCGCATTCTCACCGGAATTGTCCAGGCACGGCTCGAACATGGCGGGCTCACCGAAAATGAACGAGCCGCTGCCGTCTAACCGTCGGCCTGTTGTAGGCAGCGCGCTGTTATGTCCGCAATGCGGGTGACCAGTTCAGCGCCTTCTGCCGCCGTCACGATTCCATTGCGGATCAACAAGTCACACAACCGGCTGTTGATCAGGGCGAGCACAAGACCGCTCATCACCTGGAAGTAGCCGATCCGTTCCAGCTGCAGACCGGACAATGTTTCGTATCGGGTCAGCGTGGCTGCTGCATCCGGCACGCCTGCTAGCCGTGTGAGTCCCTGGGCTTCGCAGAGGTACTCATCGAACATCACCCACCAAGCAGCGTCGAACTCGGGTGGGCCCAGTGTGGCGCCTTCCCAGTCGAACAACGATGCGACGCCGAGGTGTTCGTCGAACATGATGTTGCCGACCCGTGCGTCGTACCAGACGACGCCCAGTTTGGGATGTTCCGGCCGACGGGTCAGGACGTGGGTCATCGCCGCATCGATGACGGAAGCCCCGTGCTTGCGCTGCGGTTCGCACCACCGATACATGTCGTGGACCTGGTCAACCATCCGGTCGAGCGCAGCGGTGGCGCTCGGCAGCATGGCACTTCCCGACAGGAACGCCATGTCGTCGGTGAGCTGCACGCGGTGCAGTGCGACCAGCGCAGACAGCGCGTTGTCGTGCAACGTGGCACATTCGACGTCTGTCAACCGTTTCGTCCAGCCGGACCGATGCCAGCTTGGAACGTCTGACGGAACCCTGCCCGACACTTGGTCCATCAAGAAGAACGGCGCTCCGAGCACGTCCTTCGATGGTTCCATGAGCCAGACAGTTGGTACGGGTGCATATGGAGCCAGAACCTGAATTGTGCGTGCTTGCCGGATGGCATCGGGCACCGTGAACAGCTGGTGGCCGGTGGGTTCGATCCGAGCGACAAAAGGACGCGCGCTTACAGTTCCATCGGGTTGGCCGATGTGGGCAACAGCCAAGATGGTCTCGTTGGAGAACCCCGCCTTGGGCACGCTCACGTCGGTCAGCGTGACCTCTGTGGTGCCCAGCTGCTGAGCAAGCCACTGCTGCAGCAACGCAGCTGTTTGCTCGGGATCTCGGCCCCTGGTCCCAATTGACACATCTGTCAGAATAGGCCCATGAACGGCCTCGGTCCCACTCTTCAGGCGTCCCAGGCGTTGCCGGACCTTGGCGCTTACGTGCTTCCAGGCCGCGTTGGCGATCCCCGTCCGGCAATTGCGCAGGCTCGGTTGATCGAGGAGCTTGGGCTGGGCACGGTGTGGCTCGGCGAGCGCTACGGCACCAAAGACCTTGGGGTCATCGGCGGCGCGTTGTCGCAGAGCACCCACAACGTGCGGTTCGCCTCGGCAATCTCGCATTTTGCATTTCGGCATCCGCTGTCGCTTGCCTCGATGGCGATGACCCTGCAGGCGATGAGTAACGGCCGGTTCACGTTCGGTGTCGGCCGGTCGGTTGCACCGATGTGGAAGGCAGTTGGGCTTCCAGCGATGACCAACCAGGTGCTGCTTGATTTTGCCGGAATGTTCCGCAGCCTGTGCAAGGGCGATCGCGTCCGTTACGACGGGCCGGCAGGGCGCTTCCCGTCGCTTCGTTTGGGCGACCTGCCGGTGCTGCCGGACCTGCCCGATCTGGCGTGTCCACAGATCTTGCTCGCAGCAATTGGCCCGCGCACCGTGGAGCTTGCGGGTGCCAACTTCGACGGAATCATCTTGCACCCGTTTCTCACTCCTGCTGCTGTGGCAGCGGCTGCAACTCGTGCGCGGAACGCTGCTGAACGAGCAGGAAAAGATTCAGAGCGGTTTCGGGTAGTCGCCACCGTCGTGGTTGCGCCAGACCTGGCACCCGAGGTTGAAGCGGCCATCGTGGGTGGGAGGGCAGTCACGTATTACCAGATTCCCGAATTTGGCGAACTTTTGGCTCAGGTCAACGGGTTCGATCCGCAGCACCTTGCCACGATTCGCAGCCATCCCATGCTGTCCAACATCACCGGGTCGGCAGACAACCACTACACCAAAGATCAGCTTGCGCAGGTGAGTCAGATGCTGCCGGCACATTGGCTAACCGACGGAGCAGTAATCGGGACATCATCTGAATGTGCCAACCGTCTGCGCGCATACCGAGACGCTGGCGCTGATGAACTCATTCTGCATGGTGCAACAGCAGACATGCTCGGCCAGATGATTGAGCACGTTCGCTCAGACCGGTCGAACCGCTGAGACCTGCGCAACACGCAAACACAATTTCTGGCCCCCTAGCAGCACTCAATTGGCCGCTGCATGTTGCGCGAGCCGGTTTGCGTGTTGCCTCCAGGGGCGGATCAGGCGATCACGTTCGCTGCTCTGAGCTGGGCGATCTGGTCAGCAGTGCGGCCCAGTGAATGGAGAAGTTCGTCGGTCTGCTGGCCGGCGAGGGTGCCTGGGAGTGCCTGGGTCTGCGAGCGGGAGAATCGCACATAGGGGGCGAGCCGCGGGTGCTTCTCCAAGATGTGGTGCTCAACATCGGCTACGTAGCCGCTGGCGCGACCGAACGCGGGATCGAACAACATGTGCTCGATCGACGTGGTGGTGACGGCAACACAGCCGACTCCTTGGGGAAGAAGTTCGGCTTCCCAATCAAGCGCGCTGCGAGTTGCGAAGAGAGCCGACAGCGAGGCCTGGAGAGCATCGCCGGACAGGGAGAGATCGACGCCGTCCCCGATAGCTGCGCCAAGCTTCGCCTGATC
>JAYSSK010000185.1:0-9619 GCA_043720595.1 Acidimicrobiia bacterium | reverse complement strand
ACGCGGTGCGCTGGTCGCCCGACGGCGCGCAGCTCGTCTGTGTGATGGACCACCTCGACACCGCCGTGCGCGTGTGGGAGCGCGCCGTGGTCGATACGGTCGAGGGCCGTGACGCAACCCGCGGGCGATGGCACGACCGACGTCTGGTGGGCCACGACAGCGGCGTGTTCGCAGCTGCTTTCGACCCAACCGGCCGGTATCTGGCGACAGTTGCCGAAGATTCCACTGGGCGCATCTGGTCCTTGGAAACCGGAGAGCTGGTGCACGTTTTGGAGCATCCCGGTGACCCTGAAGCGCTGGACTGGTCGCCAGACGGCAGCGTGGTGGTAACCGGGTGCGACGATGGCATTGCGCGTGTGTGGAACCCGACCACCGGAGAATTAATACGCGAACTTACTGATGCCAATGCGGCGGTGAGATTCTTGCGTTTCGACGCAACCGGTCGGCGGCTCCTCGCAGGTGCATACGACGCCACGATGCGTCTGTACGACTGCGTTACCTGGACGGTCACCAATTCGTTCCACGGAGCTTTTCAATGGGAGCGCGCATCGTGTTTCACGACCGATGGAATTGTGATCGGCGGGTTTAGCGCTGCCCCGTTCGTGCTGCCCCGTCACGAGGCGCAACCGGTTCCGTTGACGTACGGCATCAACGCGCTGTGTGTCGTAGGTCCCGGCGCACCAATGGTGATTGTCGGCCGCGACGACGGTGCGGTGGTCGATGTCGATTCCGGCACGGTGCTATCGCGACACGAGACGATCGTCAACACCGTCGCGGTGTCACCAGACCGCACGCTTGTGGCAAGCGCGGACTATCGCGGTGTGGTGCATTTGACCGCTCTGGCCGGGTTAGACGCCGGACGCGTCATCAGTGCCAGCGCCGATGGCGGCGGGCCGATCAACTCCGTGGTGTGGCATCCGACCGGTCAACAGCTGTTCACTGGCGGATACGACGGCGTCGCGCGTCGCTGGGTACTTGCCGACGGTGCCGATCGCGCTGACAGTGCTGACGGTGCTGACGGTGCTGACGGTGCTGTATCCAGTTTGGAATGCGTCGAGCAATGGGTGGCACACCACGGACCTATCAAGTCTTTGGCGTGGGCAGTGAAGCCAGGCGTGCTGGTGGCCGGGTCTTCAGACGGTTCGCTCACCGGGTGGGCTTGGCGCGGCCGAGCGGTGAACGGAGGGATCGGAGTTGAACCCGAGGTGGAGCAAACCACTGTGAACGGGCCGACCGAGTTGTGGCGCAGTTCCACCGATGACCTGGTGCTCGTCAACGCCGTCGCGGTTGCAGAGTCGGAAGGAACCGTGGTTACCGCTTCACGAGACCTTCGGGTGCGGCGCTGGGACGTGACCACCGGAGCACTGCTTGAGACCTTGCCGCGCGGCCATCACAAGTCCGTGAAGGCAATTGCTGTGAGCGCCGACGGCTCCACCATCGTCACGGGCTCCTACGACGGCAACGGCATCGTGTGGTGGCGTCAGGCCGACCGCAGCTGGGCGTGGCGACCGCTCCGGCACCACGGCAAGCCCGGTGTGCCAGCTGTCGGGTTGGTCGATGACGTGTGCTTCACCGGTGGGTGGGACGGCACCGTGGCGAGGTGGAATCTGCGGGGAGACCTGCTGAGTGTGCACCAAGCAAACCAGATCGCGTGACGGCCAGGTCGCGTGATTCGCCGTGATGGTCAGCCAGGGTTACCAGGTGTCGAAATGAACCAGCGATGCGCTGTCCAACCGCGGTGCCGGCTTGAAGTCTGTGCCGAGGGTGTAGGCCAGCGGGGTCATGCCACCTTGTGTGTATTGCGCGAACGGGATGCCAAGCAGCTCTGAAGCTTCTTCCTCGAATGGAAGGTGCAGTGTCGTCCACGCCGTGCCAAGACCACGAGCCCGCGCCGCGAGCATGAAATTCCAGAACGCCGGAAGCAGCGAGCCCCACACGCTTGCCTGAAAGAACGCACCGCCATCGGCTGGCGGACGACCCTCCATCACGGGGATCACCAACCATGGCGCGCGATGGAAGTTCTCTCGCAGGTATGTTGCCGAACCCTTGACCGCTTCGCCGCGATCTGCGCGTGAATCTCCCTCGGCATACGCCGGCCCTGGCGAGTTGACGTACGGGTCGAATGCACGGCCGTACATGTCGGCCAGTGCCTGCTTCTTCACCGGGTCGCCGACCACCATGAAGTGCCACCCCTGACGGTTGGACCCTGTGGGAGCCTGGAAGGCGATGTCGATGCACTCGCGCACCAATGACTGTGGAACTGGACGGTCGAAGTCCAGCCGCTTGCGCACGGCGCGGGTGGTGGAGAGCAGTTGGTCTGGGTCGAGCGGAAGCAGTTCAGTCATGGCCCAGGGTCTAGCAGCACCGGTCAACTTGGGCGACCTCAATGGTGCAGGCCGATAACCAGATGAACAGCGCGGGCTTAGCGGTAGTACGGGTTGTCGCCTGCCTGGTGGTCGGTGACGTCGACGACGTTGGCGATGGCAGGTACGGCCTGCTTGATGGCGACCTCGATGCCTTGGCGCAAGGTGAGCTTGGACGATGCGCAGCCCTGGCACCCGCCGCCCATGCGGATCCAGACGGTGTCGCCCTCGGCACCGACGAGCTGTGCGTAGCCGCCGTGCGATGCAATGGATGGGTTGACCTGGGTCTCGATGACCTCGAGGATTTGCTTGGCCAGCTCTGAACTGAGGTCTGCTCCCTCGGCGATGGCCGACGGGCGAGGGGCTTCGGCTGCCTCATTGGGGTTGATGAGCACCATTCCGGAGCCATCGGTGGCCAGGTCGAGGGTGGAACCGGACAGGCGAGGCACCGATGCGGCTGGCACGACCAGGCTGACGCCCTGCAATGAAATGACAACCGCATCGGCTGCTGCAGCTGCAGTTGCTTCGAACCACATGTCGTAACGGAACTTGCCACCAGCTGCTGGGGTTGCCTCGAGCCACAGCGACAAGGTTTCGGCATCGGCTTCGCCAGACCGGGCATCGATCACCATGGCCAGCGCCTGAGACGTGACCGTGACGACCTGTGGCGATTCGCCATCGGTGGCACCGGTGTTGGCTTCTGCGGAGTTGTCGGTTGCGGGGATGGTGTGGCTGGACACGAAAGTGCTCCTGTGGGCTGCGGCCGGATCGTCACCGGTACCTGCCATGATACGGAACTACTCGCCCTGTCGAAACTTCAGTGACTTCAGTGACTTCGGCGCCGAACTCGGCTCCTGTCAGGCCGCGTCACTCACGCCCATCTCACGACTGTCTCACCCCTGTTCTACCTTTCCAATACTGTGCCGCCCCCCTCTCCTTCGCCCTCCGCTCGCCAACCCGATTTGTTTGGTCAGGTCGAGCCGACGCGCCTCACGGTCACGACGCTGCACCACCAGATGAAGCGCGTGCTGAATGGTCTTGGCCAGTTGGCTGTCACGGGCGAGGCGCACGACGTCAAGACCCGCAACGGCACCACGTATTTCATGTTGAAAGAGCGGTCGTCGCAAGTCAGCGTCACCGTATTGTCGGGCAAACAGCGTTGGTGCCACGTCAAGTCCGGCGAATCGGTGGTCGTGACCGGGCGCTTGGACACGTCGCAAAATACGGGTCGCCTGTCGCTCATGGCCGACGCAATCATGCCGACAGGCGAGGGTGCGGTCGCGGCGCTCATCGAACAGACCCGGGAACGTATGCGTACTGATGGCCTGTTAGATCGACCGCGGCGCGCGCTTCCGTTGCTGCCGGGGTGCGTCGTGGTCGTCTGCGGCAACGACGCTGCAGTGAAGCACGACTTTCAGACCGTCACCGATCAACGCTTTCCCGGCTTCCCAGTTCTGTACCTCACCGCGTCTCAAACGTCGGCAGAGTCTCTCCTCGACGGGCTACAGCGCGCGCTGGCGGTTCGTGGTGTCGATGTCGTGGTGCTGGCTCGCGGCGGCGGAGACTCCACCCAACTGTTGCCATACAGCGACGAAACGTTGTGCCGGGCAATTGCAGCTTCTCCCGTTCCGGTGGTGACCGCCATCGGACACGAGATCGACCGGCCTCTCTGCGATGAAATCTCTGATTCCCGAGCTCCGACGCCCTCGGTCGCAGCGACTCAGGTCATCCCGGATCGCTTCCACCTGCAATCAGGTTTGGATTCGAGCAAGCAGCGATGCAGCCGCCACCTGGAGAACCGGTGTGCTCACCTGGCCGTTTCGATGACGCATCGGCGGGCGATTCTCGACGGCAAACCCAGGCAGCGGCTGCAGATAGCAGTTGCGCGGTTGGACTCGGCCCGCTGGGCCGACGCTGTCGCCGACACCCTCGCTGCGCGGCAGGCCGCGCTCGATGCCGTTCGTCCCGACACCGCAATCACGGGGCGGCTGTCCGACACCGAGGTACGTCTCAACACGCTTCGAGCGCAATCGCGTCCACCCAGCACAGACCGATTTCGCCACATGCTGGCTGAACTGCGTGCACGAGCCGACTCGTTCAGCCCCCAGCAGGTACTCGAACGCGGTTTCGCTATCGTCCGCAGTGCAACGACCGGTCGGGTGCTTCGCAACCCCGACGATGCGCAAACGGGCGACCGGCTGACCATCACGCTGGCCGGGGGTACGGTACACGTGGTGGTTGGCACCGACGGTGGCGCTCCAATGTCGTACGAGCAGCGGCTCTTCTGATGCTTCCGCCTATCCAACCCACGCCTGCAACCAACTTTGAACCCAAATTCTCAACACGATGACAACTTCTGAACCGAACCAAACGCACAGCGATCACTCGATTGGTCCCTCACTTGACGCCTCACTTGGCGCTTTGTCATTCGAGCAGATTCTCGAAGAGCTCGAGTCCGTCACCCGGCAGATCGAGAGTCGAGACATCGGCATCGAGTCCGCAACCGATCTCTATGAACGCGCCGGGTTGCTGCACGCTGCCGCTAGCGAACGACTGGCGTCCGTCGAAGCGCGCATCAAGGCAATCGACGACGCGAGGCCGCTGCGCAGCTAGGCGCCCTCGATGTACGAATTCTTTCTTTCTGGTTCGGCGCCCGTCTGGGCGAGCTCACTCTGCTGCGGGTGTAAGGGGGGCCAGGACCGACAAGCGAGCCAGCCCTGGCCCAGCCGCGTTGGCCAATAGCGCTGCGGCCGCCCGTACCCCAGGATCAGCTTGCTGGGCAGGTTGTATGCGTGCAGGGTTCAGGGCGCACCTGTTGGTCCAGGCGGCAATATCGGGCTCGGCACTATACGTACGAGTAGCCAGTGCTCCGCGTACTTGCATTTGTGCCCAATCTCTCGGGTTGTTCGGCAAGGTATTCGGCGGGCACAGCCTGTTGCGTTCACGGTCGTCGTCTCGCGTTGCCTCGACGTATCCGGCAAGCGCGGCGTTGAAGCACGGGAAGCCCGAGCGGATCGTCTGCAACCGAATTTTGTCTTCCCCCCACAAGGGCACAAGCGGCGGATATTGCAACCCCGACGCGGCACAATGCACAATCAGTGAGCCGGGCTGAAGGGGAACCGACCCCTTGTCGAGCACGATCTCGCTGCGAGTGACTTGCTGAACGTGACCGAGGCGAATGACGTCTTCGACCGTGCGCAGCAAATCAAGCTCCCACTTGCCGATCGTGGGTGCCTTCGCCATCGTGGGCGTTACGTTGCGGTCGATTCGCAGCATGACGTCTGCGGCTTCGAGGCGAAGGAAGCAGTCATCAAGCGACGCTGCCTCAACCGCCGCCATCATCGTTGCAGTGGAAAGTTCGAGTGCCACCAGCGGATTCGGTTGCACCATCGCGCGATTGAGCATCCACGGGTCACGAGGACGCACCCACACGATGCGATCTGGGTCGACCCCGTTCGTCAGCAGCCACACGATCGCATCTGTGGCAGTTTTGCCGGACCCGACGATGACGTACCTGGATGGCGCTGTCGCCAAGGTTGCGAGTTCATTGATGGGGACAACAGCGACGCCTTCGGCAACACCGAAAGGTGGCGGCGTTGTCGCCGGGATGGTGGGGGACAAATACGTGGCGTCGACTACGCGGCGCCGAACGTGTAGTCGCATCGTTTCGCCGGAGACGCGGGAAGTAAGAAGGTGCGAGAGTCCGTCAGCGTGGTAGTCGTGGCCGCCGAAGAACCTCACGCGGTCAGTCCTGAGAAGCCGTTCGAGGACGCGGTTGTAATAGGACTGAACGTCCGGTTGGCTTGCGCGTTCTTGCAGGCCAGTCTCGGGTCCGCTGTGCTGCACTGTGCCATTGCCGAGCATCGTCGAGGCGACGCCATAGAACACCGAAGCCTGATGCAGCTGAACAAAAGGGTATGCATCTTGCCAGTGACCGCCAGGTCCGTGGCGGCGGTCCACGACCGTCACGTGCGTATCGGCCTGACGGTCACCATGGTCGACGAGCGAGTCCGTGAAAGCCATCCCCATGGCTCCTGCACCGAGGACGAGGTAGTCCGTCTCGAACGATCTTGTAGCCATGGATGGGCCCCTCTTATGCACCTGACCGGCATCGAACTATTTTCGACATGAGTAGGACACGACCGACACTACGACCGCGACCGCTACCCCGCCTTCAGCAGATCCTGCGGTCTCGTGCCAGAGTGCCATGCGACTCACTGAACAGTGTGATGCACGAGCAACCCAGGGGCGCGTGCCAGGCTGGAGCAGTGCAACACGACGGTGACACCAGCCGCCATACAACGGGGCGTCCGCGAAGCGCGGCTGCGGTGGCCATCGCGGTCGGCTTGCTCTGTGCATCACTCACCATCAGCCGCACTGCATACGCGCAGGTCGGTGTGGACGTTCCCGCCGTAACCGGGTTGGGTGGCGAGACGGTGCCACCCGCTGCATCAGGCGTCACCCCGCCTACCGCACCGACCGAGACGCTGGCAACTATCCCGACCGTGCCGGCCGCCACGTCACCGCAGATCAGTCTCGGCAATCCGGTGGCCACCACGTCCTTGAAGGTCTCAAATGCATCGCGTCGTACCACCACAACGAAGCGGCGTGCCACCACGACTCGGCGCGGTGCGGTGACCGCATCAACGGCTCCTCCGAGCACGGTGTTGGTGCTGGACCCGCTTCAACCTGCTGCAAGCACAGTTGAACCGATCGAGGTCGGTGCGCCAGAGACGGGCACGCCTACACCGGCAGCCACGGGCGAAGTGCCTTCGACGCTGCCACCGGTGACTACTGCGCCGAAGCCCGGGGCGTCTTCGTCAACCGGCCCAACTTCCACGCTGCCTGCGGCCAATCCCGCTGAACTGAAAGCGCGCATTGAACGAGAGATCGCACTTTCCGGCGGTGCCCCTGGTGTGCTCGTCTTGGTCGACGGACAAAAGATCGCCGATATCGGGTCAACCCAAGCGCGTTTGCCTGCCTCAACGCAGAAGTTGTATGTGGCCTCGGCTGCACTTGCGTTGCTTGGTGGCGACTACCGATTCGAAACCACGGTTCGGTCCGACGCTCACGTTGGCGGTGTCGTGCAGACTCTTACGCTCGTGGCAGCTGGAGACCCCTCCTTCTCGACCTCCAACCTCCGCTCACTTGCTGTAGCAGTGAAATCCGCCGGCATCTCTTCAGTCGCCGGCCGTCTCACGGTGGACGATTCGCGCTTCGACCGAGCGAAGACAGCCCCTGGGTGGAAACCGTCGTTTTCGCCTGGGGAGTCCGGAATACTCAACGCGCTGATGATCGACGGCAATCATCGCAACGACGCCGTGTTCAACGCAGACCCGGCGCTGGCCAACCTGATGAAGTTCCAGCAAGAACTCCTCAAGGTCGGCATCACGCTCACTGGTGTGGCTGTTCTGCGAGCTTCGGCGCCAGTCGGAGGCGCCGTGGTGGCCAGTCATCGGTCAGAGCCACTCTCGGCACTACTGGCCACGATGGGGAAGAAGTCCAACAACACGTATGCGGAAATGCTGTTGAAGGAAATCGGCGCAGTCTCAGGCGGTGGCGGATCGACAGCGGGTGGTACGGCAGCCATCGCATCGCACCTCGCGCAGCTTGGAGTGATGGCACCAACTCGAATCGCAGATGGGTCGGGGCTCTCGTCGCTGAACCGCACGACGGCGGCGTCGGAAGTCAGCCTGCTCTTGAAGGCTGATAGTGGCAAGCAGCGCACGGTATTCCGAGCGGCGCTACCAGTCGCATGCATCGACGGAACGATGAAGGCGCGGTTCTGCGGCACCTCCGGCAGCGGCGTCGTCATCGCCAAGACGGGAACGATCGACAACGTCTCTGCGCTCAGCGGGTACGCGGTCACGGCGTCGGGGCGCAAGGTCGTGTTCTCGTTCTTGCTCAACGGCCTTCGCTCCAGCGGCACCGGTCGCCTCGCCATCGACCGAGCGATGCTGCAAGTCCTCAACTACATCGGTTGAGCCCGGTCATCGCTCGCGAGCGTGATATTCGCGGTTGGGCATCTGACCCGTTGCCATCGCTAAGCGGTTGGTGAAGTTGTACATCGCAGCGATTTCTGCAACGTCCCACACCTCTTCACGAGTAAGTCCGAGCGTCATCAAGTGGTCGATGTCAGCCTCAGTCGTCTCGACCGGTGCCCTTGTGATGCGTTCCGCGTACTCGCAGATAGCAAAACGCCGCTCGTCGAGTGACGCACGTCTCCAGTCCAAGGTGATGCGGTCAGCCTGAACAGGATCACCCAGCGCTTCGCGTAACGCTGCGCCGTGCGCGACGAGACAGTAAAGACACCCGTTGGTCATCGATACGACAACTGCGATCATCTCTCGATCTGCGGAGGTGAGGTTCGCCGTGGGTACATGTAGTTGCTTGAAATGCGAGAACCATGCGCGCATGCGGTCTGGTCTGTACGCGTATGTACGGAACACATTCGGCACGAAGCCGAGGTTCGCTGCTGCCTTCGCGAACAGCTTCGAAAGATCCTCTGGAAGGTCTTGTGCCTCGGGTACCGGATACCAACTGATGTCTCGATCGTTGTGCATAGCAACACCCTAAGCGTTCCTTTTCGTCGATTCGAGTCGATCGTTGAACTCAGATTATACGTGTGCATTGTTCTTTCGTAAAGACTTATACAATATATAGACATATTACCAAGACATCGGAAGCCTGAATTTGCAGGCTTTCCGAGGGTGGCACTGCTGCAAAGCCTGAATTTTCAAGGAATGCTTGCTTTCTGCCGATATTTGCTGTTCGATATCCGCTGCCTAGCAACACAATTTCCCCAGGAGGAACGGGTGAACAAGTCCGAACTCATCGACGCAATTGCCGAACACTCAGGTCTGACCAAAGCAGACTCAGAGCGTGCGCTTGCAGCTTTCACTGACACTGTCGTTAACGCTGTCCGTTCAGGCGACAAGGTCAACATCATCGGCTTCGGCGCTTTCAGCGTCACCGATCGCAAGGCCCGTGTGGGCCGTAACCCTGCGACCGGCGGCACGCTCAAGATTGCAGCGTCGAAAGCCCCCAAGTTCTCGGCCGGCGCTGGCTTCAAGGCAGCCGTCAACGAGAAATCAAAGAAAGGTAAGTAAGCATGGCAACTGCAAAAAAAGCTCCGGCTAAAAAGGCCGCCGCAAAAGCTCCAGCAAAGAAGGCTGCACCAGCTAAGAAGGCCGCTCCGGCCAAGAAGGCTGCTGTGAAGAAGGCTGCTCCTGCAAAGAAGGCTGCACCAGCTAAGA
>JAYSSK010000184.1:0-1529 GCA_043720595.1 Acidimicrobiia bacterium | reverse complement strand
TGGTGAGACCCAAATGCCACCGGCTTTGATCATGTCGTTGTTGCGCCCGAGGAACGTCCAATGCCCAGATGCAGACCGCGTGTACACGTCGCCCGTGCGCACCCAGCCATCGCCGCGAAAAGCCGCGCTCGTAGCGTCGGGTCGGTTCCAATAACCCACTGCCGTCGACGCACCCTTCACATGCAGGTAGCCGGGGGCGTCAACAGCGGTCACCTCGGCTGCATCGTCACCCAGCAGCATCAGTTCGAACCCGGGCACAGCGACACCCGTCGAGCCCGGCTGCTGGTCTTCCAACGTGTTCGATAAGAAGATGTGCAGTGCCTCGGTGGACCCTATTCCGTCAAGTACCGGATGCGCGAAACGCGTCGAGAACCGGCGTTGAAGATCCGCTGGCAACGTCTCGCCCGCAGTAATCGTGGCTCGGACAGAGCGGAACACGTCCGTTGCAACATCGGTATCGAGGACGCCTGCGACAAACCCGGGGCTGGCAAAGAACAGCGTGGGTGATTCGCTGGCAATCAGGCTGCAGTAGCTGGCGGGCGTGGGACGAGAGGGATGCAGGATGGCCGTGGCTCCCGCTCCGAACGGGAACGTCAACGAGTTCCCGAGGCCATAGGCGAAGAAGAGCTTGGCAACCGACAGAAACCGATCTTCTGGCTGCACCCGCAGCACCAACCGTGCGTACGTGTCATAGGTGGCCTGCATGTTGCTGTGCCGATGGATCACGCCCTTCGGCAGGCCTGTGGTGCCAGAGCTGTACAACCAAAACGACTGGTCGTCACCGGATGTCGAACACACCGGGGCCTCTGAACCGTCGGAGAAGTTAGCCCAATTGGATACCGACAGATCGGGCGTCGTCGCTTCGACACCGTCAGAATCCGTTGCTACGGAAGCCCCTGCGGCCCCGTCGCCGAGCACGACAGCGTGGCGAACTGAACTAGCTCGACCAGACACGGGCACGACGATCGACCGGTACTCATCTGACACAACGAGCGCGACGGCCTCGGCATCTGCGGCGATGGAACCGACATCAGCGGCGGTGAGCATCGTCGATACGGGGACCGGGACGACGCCAGAGCGAAGGCACCCAAGAAACCACGCGACCAGATCTGGGCCATCGTTGGCGACAACCACCACCCGCTGGCCACGGGAAATGCCCAACGAAGCCAATGCATGCTGCGCCCGCCAAATCGACCGAAGGACATCGTCGTAAGTGAACGTAGTACCGAGGTACCGGATCGCTGACGCGGCACCACGACCGTCAGCAACGTGTCGATCGATCAACCAAGTGGCTGCGTTGTACACCGGCGCGTCTCTCGTCATGGTTCTTCTTGCTGCTTTCGTTGCTCAACTGGCGATTCGCGGTTTGATGCGCGGACGCTGATCAGAGTTGCACGTAGTCGAAATCGACCGGCCGCCCGCCGATGCCAGCGGAAGGCGGCGCCACCCACCCGGCCATCTTGCCCCGTTCGTGGACGCCAACCATCAATGACGTCACGAACTCGCGGTCAGCAGCCGAGGGAAGGAAC
>JAYSSK010000183.1:0-1532 GCA_043720595.1 Acidimicrobiia bacterium | reverse complement strand
GAGGGGCGCGACAGCGGTCGAGAACCCATTGACGGGCGTCATCGAGGCTGAGGAGCGATTCACCGTTGGACATCAGATTCACCGTGTTTCATGGAATTCACCGTGCTTCATGGGCCGACGTTACCGGGCCAGTTCGCTAGAGTTAGCACTCGCGCTTGGAGAGTGCCAATTTTCCAGCGTGACCAACGCCAAATTTCCAGCGTGACCAACAGGGCATCTGTGCCAGTCACAAGCCAGTCACAAGCCAGTCACAAGCCCGAGACAAGCCCGCCACGATTCGTCAGATCCGGAGTATCACAATGCCTACCTATGAATACCAGTGCAAGGCGTGCCGCCACGGATTCGAGATCGTCCAGTCGTTCTCCGAGGACAGCCTCACTGTGTGCCCACAATGTCACGGTGCACTGAAGAAGGTGTTCGGCAACGTCGGCATCACGTTCAAAGGCTCTGGCTTCTACAAAACCGATAGCCGCTCCGCATCCAGCGCCACGTCGCCGGGCAGTTCGTCCAGCGGCTCAGGGTCCTCCGACAGCTCTTCAGGTTCCTCGTCGGGTTCGTCGTCTGATTCCTCCAGCAGCTCGTCGTCGGGCGGGTCTTCCTCCAACGGTTCAGGCAGCAGCGGTTCCGGCTCGTCCACCAGCTCGAATGGCGGCGGGTCCAGCAATGGCGGTTCCAGCAGTAGTTCCACCCCGGCTTCAAGTTCGTCGCACGCGCACTGACGCAACACCACCTGAGCCACCAAGCGCACCCCCGCTCGCTCTGGTTGCGGTCCGTCGACGCGCAACCAGCAGACCGCTCAGTACCAGCGCGACTCCAACCACTTGCAGCACGCGTACCTGCTCGTCCAGGTACCACCAGGCGACCATGCCCGAAATCACCGGCACCAGCACCATGAACAGGCTGGGCCTCGCCACACCAACCTTGCCGTTGGCCCATGCCCACACGGTCCATGCGACAAACACTGGTGCCGTGGCTGCCCACGCCATCGACACCCACGCCGCAGCGTCGATGCGTGACCAGTCCTGGCGGCCGACAAACGGAAGCGTGACGACAAGCACCACCGCGTACGCGACGCTCATCGACCACATCGTGAGCGAGGTCGCCGGGTACTTCGCAGTGAGCGGCCGGTTGATCACCAGATACGCGGCATACAGAAACGCGGCGCCAAGCGCGAACACGTCACCCGAACGAAACGCCACGGCTCCATCGTTGCGGCCGACCACAAACACCACCGCACCAACCACGGCCAGGGCGAGGGCAACTATGTGGCGCCCGTGCAGTGATTCGCTTTTCGTGAGCCACAGCAGAAGGGCAACGAACAGCGGCGACATCGCCATCAGCAACGAAGCGGAGAACGCCGTTGTGCGATGCAACCCGATGGTGAAACCGTAGAGGTACCCGAAGAAGCCGACCCCGCCGGCTATCGCTATGCGCCCGCGGTCCGCCCGTTCCGGCAGCAAGGCATGCCCCCGCTGGCGGTGGTTCCAAGCAAGTAGCGCAGCGCCCAACACCATCATGAGCGTGAACCGCAC
>JAYSSK010000182.1:0-1536 GCA_043720595.1 Acidimicrobiia bacterium | reverse complement strand
CGATTGACCAATTGCGGGCGGGTGGCAGCAGAGTCCGCCTGCTCTTTCTCGACGCCAGCGACCCCGTTTTGGTTCGCCGTTACGAGGGCACGCGCCGCCGCCATCCACTTGCCGAGCAAGAGGGGCCAGTCGTCGGTGTCATGCGCGAACGCATGCTGATGGATCATGTCAAGGCCATGGCCGACCTAGTCATCGATTCAACCGATCTCAATGTGCACGAACTGCGTGACCGGGTTGTCGCATCGTTCGGCACAACCAGGCCAGATGAAGGGATGGCCATCACGGTTACCTCCTTTGGGTTTAAGCACGGCTTGCCGACCGATTCCGACACGGTGTTCGATCTCCGATTCCTTCCGAACCCGCACTGGGTAGAGGAACTGAAGCCGCTGACGGGGCTCGACGCTCCGGTTCGGGACTACGTAATGTCGAACCCGCAGACCGTTGCATTCCTTGATCAACTCGACGGGCTGCTTGCCACGCTGTTGCCTGCCTACGCTCGAGAAGGTAAGGCGTACCTGTCGATCGCGTTCGGGTGCACCGGTGGGCAGCACCGCAGCGTGGCCATCTCCGAAGAAGTGGGGCGCCGGCTGCAGACCTCCCCGTACCCGGTCATGGTTCGCCACCGTGATCTGCACAAGCGATGAGTCGACCAGTGGCTTCACCGAAGCGTCCACCGACGGCCCAGCCCGAAGCCCGCCGGCACGAGGGCAAGCGCGTCGTTGCGCTCGGTGGGGGATACGGATTGTCGACGACATTGCGCGCGGTCAGGCAATACACGGACAACATCACAGGCGTTGTCTCCGTCGCAGACGACGGTGGATCCAGCGGGCACTTGCGCGAGGCATTTGGGCTTCCAGCACCTGGCGATATTCGTCGTTGCATCGCAGCGCTGGCCGAACCCAATTCCGTATGGGCACAGACCTTCGAGCACCGGTTCAAAGCTCCTGAACTCGCGTCCGGGCTGGACGGACACCCGGTCGGGAACCTCGTGTTGGCCGGGCTCACCGAGGTCCTCGGAGACTTCAAAGCAGCGATAGACGAATCGATGCGTATGGTCGGCGCAGTCGGCAGACTGCTCCCGGCCACCACGGAACATGTCGTCTTGAAGGCAAGCTTTCGCAACCTCGACGAACGGCTCAACACCGTCACCGGCGAAGTTCACGGTGAGGCCGCCGTTGGGCAAACTTCGGGTATCACCAGCCTGGCATTGGTGCCAGAAAACCCCAAAGCTCATCCCGAGATTGCGAGCGCATTGGCCGAAGCGGATCAGATCATCATCGGCCCTGGCTCGCTATACACATCGATCCTGGCTGTGCTCTGTGTTCCCGAAATCCGCGATGCGTTCAACAGTTCGAGCGGCCGCAAGATCTACGTGGCCAATCTCGGAGAACAGCACCCGGAAACAACCGGCTACGACATCGGCCGCCACGTCGAAGCGTTGGTGTCTCACGGTGTCCGAGTCGACGTCGTCATCAGGGACCCCGATGCGTTGTCGTTAGGGCACGTCGCTGGCCCGACAGTCATCGATTGGCCGAT
>JAYSSK010000181.1:0-3708 GCA_043720595.1 Acidimicrobiia bacterium | reverse complement strand
CCGGCGGCGTCGCGGATGACCACACCGAGGTTGAGGCTCTTGTTCGAAATGTACGGGAACGGATGACCCGGGTCGACTGCCAGCGGCGTGAGCACCGGAAAAATGCCGTTCTCGAATGCCGTCGTCATTTCGGCTTGTGACTCGGCAGAAAGGTCATCCCACGACACCACCTGGATGTCGGCCTGCCGGAGCAACGGGTAGAGTTCGTGCCGCAGAACGGCGCTCTGGCGTTGGATGAGTTCAGAGACTCGCTGCGAGATATGGGCGAGCTGCGGGACCGGATCGTCGGGTTCGCCAACCAGCAAACCCTCGACCGCTCGGTCTTTGAGCACAGCAACACGGACCTCGAAGAACTCGTCGAGATTGCTGCTGAAGATCGCCACGAACTTGATGCGTTCGAGCAGCGGGACCTGGGGATCGGAGGCCAGCGCAAGCACCCGCTCGTTGAACGCCAACCACGATGACTCTCGATTGATCAGACGCGCTGCTGGCGGATTTTTCATCGGGAAACCGAGTGGATGGGAGATCAGCTTGGGACGAGCCGAGGCAGGTCTTCTAGCTGAAGTCCGTCAGTCCGCTTCGGGCAGGCCGAAATCCCACTCGGCGATGATGGCTTCGCGTTCTGCGTCGTTGTTCACCCGGTCACGGTTGCGACGAAACTGCGGATCGTGGAAGGGAAGCAACAACAGACGCGCCATGACGCGGGTGCGAAATTCTTCGATGAGCGCACGATCGCCGAATACCGGCTCGAGTTCCCAATGGGGCGCCACCGGGCCCAGATACACGATGCGTACGTGCGCACGCGGTTCAGCTGGTGTTCCAGTAACGCTCGACATGTCAAGGATTCCTGATCAGGCTTTGCCGTCGAGCTTGTCGTCGACCTTGTTGGCAACGTTTGATGCAGCGGAAGCAGCATCCTTCGCGCCATCAGCAACACCGTCTTTGAATTCCTTCGAAGCCTCGCCGAGCGACCGTGCCAGCTTCGGCAGACGAGACGCTCCGAACAAGACCAAGACAATCACGAGAATGATGATGAGTTCTGGAGCTCCGAGACCGGCCATAGGGCAAAGCGTACTCCGTCACCGCAGCTGCATGACCAGCGACCCCATTCAGACCGTCCAGACCGTCTGGATGGACCGTCAAGTGCGAGCCCGAGACGACCGAAGCCCGTTCCGGAGGGAACGGGCTTCGATGAGGAAGTTGCGGTGATCCGAAACAGACGGGTCACGGTTTCCTTCGGACGGGTCGTGGACGTCCGAAGATTTCGGGGGTGCTGTCAGGCAGTGGCCTCGGCCGCGCTGCGGCGAGCAAGTGCCCGGCTGCGCCGGACCTTGCGACGCTCACGCTCGGACAGGCCACCCCAGATACCGAATTTCTCGCCGTTCGCTAGGGCGTATTCCAGGCAGTCGTTGCGCACGACACAGCCGCGGCAGACCTCTTTGGCCTCGCGTGTGGATGCACCGCGCTCTGGAAAGAACAACTCCGGATCGACGCCCATGCAGTTGGCTCTGTTCTGCCAACTGCGCGCGGCGAGTTCCGGATCGAGGAAGGTTCGCATCATGCGGACTCCTTTTTGCCGACCGAAGCCGACGGACGAAGGACCGTTCGGCCGACGCAACTGGACAGCGCTGCCACGCCTAGATGGCGAAGCGCAGCTGTGGCGAGGCGTCGGGGCACGTGGGTCCTTGGGGTCGAGTGGGGGAAACGGTGATGATGAAGGTGGCGGTGATGAAGGGTGGTGAAAATCGAGTGTTTCAGCCGGAAGTGGATGCAGGCGGAACGCCGGCGGAGTGTCTGCTGCCGCACGACTGCAAACCACACAGGCGAAATTACAACTGCGTCATTGTTCATGTTTCGAGCCCGCAGTGCAAGCAGAAAGCATGGATTTCTCCTGAATAGCAAGGGTTTTTGCCATTCTCATCACCCGCGCGCTTATAACCGCGCAGGCGAACCAACGTTGGGACTGCAGCAACCAACTTCGGCCGCCACGCAACCAACGTTGCGCTCCGAAGGCTTAAGCGGGCCTGGATTCCGGGGGTTGGTTGCAAAAGGCCCCTACGTTGGAGTGGTTTCCGGTGTGAGCAAACCGTGCTGCATGGTCCGTCGTCCACTCCTGAAGCACCAACCAATAAGAAAGCGCCGATGAAGACCCGATCCACGCTCTACAGCCCCGAAGAGCTGTTCGCAGGCTTTGACCCGAACGGCGAAGGGTCATACCTGCTGACCCCAGATGCGCGGACGTATCTCGAAACACGGCGGGACTGGACCGACTCTGCAGGCGCGCTGCGTTCGGCACACGACCACTGCGTCACCGTTGCGAGGGACCAGTTCATAGCCGGACGACGCGTCGCTGCGGTGATGGGTGGCCATGCCGAACCGCGTGGTTCGGTGACGTACCGATTAGTGGCCTCGATGGCCCACAAACTTGCCGAGCGCTTCGTCGTCGCTTCCGGAGGTGGCCCTGGAGCTATGGAGGCGACTCACCTTGGAGCGTTGATCACCGACCCTGAGGAGCTGCAGACAGCAATCACGACGCTGGCCCAGGGGTGCCCCGAATTCCCGCATGGCCTGAAGCAACTCGTACGTGCGGGCGTGTTCGATGCAGCCTTGGTGACGCAATTGCACGCGTGGCAGGCACCAGCGTTCAGAGTCCTCGAATCGATCGACGAACTCTCACGGCGTCCGTCACTCGCTATCCCGACGTGGTTCTACGGGCACGAACCTCCGACACCGTTTGCCACGCACATCGCTAAGTACTTTCACAACGCGATCCGAGAAGAGGGTCTCTTGGCCATTGCACGCGCCGGCATCGTGTTTGCTCCTGGAAAGGCCGGGACGCTGCAAGAAATCTTCCAGGACGCAGCACAGAACTACTACGAGAGTTTCGGTCACGCAAGCCCGATGGCGTTTCTCGACGTCGACCGCTACTGGAGCGATCAGTTCCCGATCGAACACTTGCTACGCCCGCTGTTCGGCGCCGAACGATATGCGCGCTGGGTAAAGATCAGCGAAGACCCGGACGAGATTGTCGACTTCATCGACACCAGCGGCAACTGATCAACCGATCCCTGGGCGCGGCTGAGTGGGGGACCCAGGGTCGCAGGCCTTACGCTCCGTCAACATGAGCGCGGACCCATCTCAGTTCTACACAGGGCTCGTTGCCGACGCATACGCCCCACTTCGGGGCAGCGTGGCACCGGCCGAGCCATATCTTCGGTTTGTGCAACGCTACGGCGGACCAGCGCTTGAGATCGGCTGCGGCCACGGCGAGCCGTTGCTCGACCTGGTTGCAGCCGGGCTGGACGTCACCGGGCTGGATTCGTCGGCTGACATGTTGGACCGCTGCCGGGACGAAGCAACTCGACGTGGTTTGACCGTTGACCTTGTGTGCCAACGCATGGAAGCAATGGAGCTAAACCGTTGGTTTGCTTCGATCTACTTCGCTGGGCCAACGTTTCAACTCGTGGTCGACAGCCACCACGCTGGCGAAGCGGTGCGCCGCATTGCAACCCACCTCAGACCCGACGGTCGAGTGCTGGTGCCACTGTTCGTGCCGACACGGATCGTCGCCGAAGATCTCGGCAGATGGAAGGAGCACACAACCGCAGAGGGAACCTTGTTGGCGGTAAGGACCCTTGAACAGTCGTACCGGCCCGCAGAGCGGCGCGTGGACACCACCTTGGAATATCGCCGAGGTCCCGCTGACAC
>JAYSSK010000180.1:0-1544 GCA_043720595.1 Acidimicrobiia bacterium | reverse complement strand
AACAGTGAACTCGCAGGACTGCTGGGCGGAGAATTCGCGGTGAACTTCCTCACCCTCGCTCGCAACGAACAGGTTCTGGCGCTGCACCCGATGGCTGCATCTCCAGACGAGGTGTCCGCGTGGGAGCTGAACCGGTACCTGGAACACACATGAACCTTCCTGATGCGCCCTCCGCGGCCGAGATGGCAGCTATCGATATCGCCAGCCCCCACGTGTACGAACGCGGTATTCCGCATGCCGACTTTGCCACCCTGCGGGCCCACGACCCGGTGCACTGGCACCCTTGGATCAACAGCCGAGGCGGGTTTTGGGCCGTCACCACACGAGCAGATCTCACGACGGTCACCAGAGACGCCGACCGCTTCACCAGCACCCAACACGTCAACTTGTGGGAGCTGTCGCCTGAGGCACAAGAGGCGCGGCGCAGCTTGATTGAGACCGATGGCGACCAACACGCCAGGCTTCGCGCACTTGTGCGGGCTCCGTTCATCCTTCGTCGTATGGAGGCCTATGAGGAAGCCACGAGACAGATTCTCGACGAGCTGCTCGACGAAGTGGTCGACAACGGCGAGTTCGACTTGGTTTCCAGACTCAGCGAACCGTTTCCCATCCGGGTCATCGTGTCCATCCTTGGCATCGACCGTGACCAGGGTGATTACTTGGTGCACTTATCAAACCAGCTTGTCGAAGGCACCTCAGATCGTGTGCTGGACCCGCATGCCTACGGCAACACCACGCCGTTAGAACTTTTGCCGTTCAACTCGCCAGCAGCGCATGCGCTGTTCGAATTCGGTCGAGAGCTCGGCACACAACGTCGAGGATGCCCGGCCGACGATCTTGTGTCGACTCTCGTCAACGCAGAGATCAATGGGGACTCGTTAACCGACGCGGAGTACTGCAACTTCTTCCAGCTGCTCGTGTTCGCTGGGAACGAAACCACCCGAACCGCAATCAGCAACGGGCTGTTGGCCATGGCGCAGAACCCCGGCCAGCTCGAGCGGCTACGGGTCGACCCTGTCGGGCTCATGAGTTCCGCTGTCCAAGAACTCATCCGCTACTCGACCCCGGTGTTGCACATGCGGCGCACGGCGACAACCAACACGACGCTGGGCGACAAGTCCATCAGCGCTGGGGACTGGCTGGTGCTCTGGTATGCATCCGCTGACTTTGACGAGGCTGCCTTCCCCGACCCGCTTCGCTTCGATATCGCCCGGCCGCAGCGGCCCGAACATGTGGCCTTCGGAGCATTCGGGCCCCATCACTGTCTGGGTGCTCCACTGGCAAGGCTCGAAGTGCGCATATTGCTCGAGCAACTTGTGCGGCGTGACCTTGTGATCCAGCAGTGCGGCGATCCGGTTCGGGTGCGCAGCAACTTTGTGAACGGGGTGCTCTCGCTTCCGTTCAGCATCAGCACTCGCCGCTAACTTGGAGCCGATGGCATCGAAGCGCACCACCCGGCCGAAGGCCGTGGCCGACGGTCTGAACGAACGTGAGCGGGCGGTTGCTGCTCGGGTCGGCGAGTTGCACCAGATCGACTTCGTAGC
>JAYSSK010000179.1:0-1561 GCA_043720595.1 Acidimicrobiia bacterium | reverse complement strand
TAATCGCCAGGTGCAACGGTTGCTGCCAGCCAGCCAGCCACGTCGGCAGGTGCGCTGGTCGGCAGCGTGGGCAGGGGACCGTGAGCAAGATCGTCGAGGACCCGCTTCGTGTTGTTCTTGGACTCGGTCACGTTGGGTTCGTCGAACGGATCGATGCCCAAGACGTGGCCCATAGCCGCGGTTGCAAGTTCCCAACGGAGGAACTCTGCTCCGAGGTCCGCCGGTTCGTGCAGGTGTACCTCGACGAAGTGACGGTCGGAGCCAGATTCTGTTTCCGACGTGGGGACAGGAACGACGCCAACACCGCGCTTCCCGGTGGACTCGGCCACAAGCTGCTCGACCCACAGGCCGAACTCGGCAAAACGCTCGGGGACTCGGATCGTGAGCTTGTCCCGGCCTGCCAAGGCTGCGTTAGCGATTTCCACACCCAGCCGCACGGCTGCGACCGGATCCACTGCCTGAGCGCGTTCAAGCAACGCGTCGAGGTCATATCCCAGCAACGCAGCAGGAACGAGGCCGAAGTACGACAGCACCGAGTAGCGACCGCCGATGTCAGGATCGTTCACAAAGACCTTGGCGAAGTTGCGGTCTTTAGCGATGCCTTGGAGTTCCGTACCTGGGTCGGTGATGGCCGCGAACCGAGATCCGTCTGGCACCTGGTTCCATGCATGCGCAAGCAACGAGCGAACTTCGAGGGTCCCGCCAGACTTCGACGAGACGAGAAAGAGCGACCCCTCGGTCGGAACCGCAGCGACCGTAGCCGGGTCGGTTGTGTCAAGCACGATGAGACGCTGATCTCCAACAGCGGCGCGCAGCACCTCTGGCCCTAACGACGACCCACCCATGCCGATGAGCACGATGTGGTCTGCATCGACAGTTTTCGACCACGACGTGATCTCGTCGGTTTGACTGGCCAAGCGGTGGTGGATGTCGGTCCAGCCGAGGCGCGTGGAGGACACGTTGGGCTGCGGCCACACGGAAGTGTCTCGGGCGATGATCAACTCGGCCAGCTTTTCCGCAGAAAACGGGGCGGCTGGAGGCTGGGGAGCAAGGTCGGTCATGACTGGCCCTTCAATGAGGCACCGCGGCTCTGTAGTGTCGACATCAGTTCTTCGAAGGACTTCGCGAAGGACGCAACGCCTTCGTGTTCCAACGTGAGCGCCACGTCGTCGAGGTCGATCCCGAACAACGTCAGCTGATCCATAACCTGGGACGCCGAGACGATTGCCTGAATAGTGTCAACGGTCCGCACCAGCTTACCGTGGTCGGCGAACGCCTCCATGGTCGTATCGGGGAGCGTGTTGACCGTATCTGGGCCGATCAGCGAGTCCACATAAAGCGTGTCTGGGAGCGCCGGGTTTTTGGTTGACGTCGACGCCCACAGAGGCCGCTGGACACGTGCTCCGTGCTGGGCAAGCCGGGCCCAGCGTGGACCCGAGAACCGTTCGCGGAACAAGTGGTAGGCGAGCACACCTTGGGCAACCGCCGCGCGGCCTTGCAACTCCAATGCCTCGGGGTTCCCGGCCGCAGCCAGACGACGGTCAGTTTCGGTGTCGACGCG
>JAYSSK010000178.1:0-1563 GCA_043720595.1 Acidimicrobiia bacterium | reverse complement strand
GAACTCCAGAGGGCTGCCGACAATGCCCGCTACCCGAGCGAAAGCCGACCCAAGTTCGGCCGATGATGGTGTTCGAACGACTGTGCCTCCTGTTGCTGCAGCTATGGCGGTGAGTTCCGCTGCCGGATCTTTATTGCCGGCATCTGCGGCCGCTACGGCGTTCCCGAGAATGATGGGGTGCACGCCAACCCCCGCTGCTGCCACCTGGGCTAGCGCGGCGGTTTCGACTGCCTTGCTCACGGTGTCCGCACCGTCGGACAACACCACAATTGCTTTGCGGCCGGCGACGGGTTTCAACGATGCGGTGGCGGCTAGCACAGCGTCTCTCATCGCGGTCTCGCCACGAGCACGCAGACTGAGCACTGTCTGGCGCGCGGTAGCCCGGTTGGTGCTGAACGGAGTGCCAGCTTTCACGGTTGCCCCGAACGAACTCACTGACACTTGCGCGTCAGCTGGAAGCGCGTCGATGAATCGCAGGGCTGCGGCTTTCGCTGCCGTCAGCGGAGCCCCGCGCATACTTCCCGAAGTATCGAGAACCAACGCAAGCGTCAAAACCGATGTTCGGCGAGTAGCCGGGACACGAACCGTTGTTGCCCCCTGGGTGAGATCCACGTCGAAAGGCGCCGCCTCTTCGCCCGTACGGTCGAAAGAGGTAGGTACACCTACGACTACGGAACCCCTTGCGTCCGGTTGAGAGACCGTGAGCATGTCGCCCGGCGCCACCGCCGTTGCGTCAACCTTCGAGCCGCTTGATTGTGCCGACACTTCAGCTTGGAGGAGGCCGCTGCCAGCCAACAACAGCGCCGCAGTCGCAGCGACACATGGCCGACTGGACCAAAAGCCGTTGCGGTTCATCGTGATCCCTTGATGACCCGCAACGTGTCACGCGTCGATTCGCGGGAGGAGTCTCGCGAGTGGTCCTTGCCCGCTAGTTCACGAGCCGCCTCGCGCGAGCGAGTTGTGGACGGCGTGAGGTCCGAGCCGAGTTCAACCCCGCTTCGCCGCAGCCGAGCCTCGAAACTCGGACGGATGCCCGTGTGTACCACCTGCCTGGAGGAGCCGTCGGGCGCATCCAACTCCAACATGAACAGATCGTTGAGCTGAATCACCGATGATTCCATGCCCGTTACTTCCACGACATGCATCACCTTGCGGGACCCATCGCCCATCCGGCCAATATGCACGATCAAGTCGATTGCTGACGAAATCTGTTCCCGAATGGCCTGTAACGGCAGGTCCATACCCGCCATCAGCACCATGGTCTCAAGCCGGGCGAGTGCATCTCGCGGCGAGTTTGCGTGCAACGTGGTGAGGCTGCCTTCGTGGCCCGTATTCATTGCTTGCAGCATGTCAAGCGCCTCAGCGCCGCGGACTTCGCCGACGATGATCCGGTCTGGGCGCATGCGCAACGCGTTACGCACCAGATCTCGGATGGTGACAAGGCCCTTGCCCTCGACGTTCGAAGGCCGGCTCTCCAACCGAACCCGGTGGCGTTGCTGCACCTGCAGTTCGACGGCGTCTTCGATGGTCACGATGCGCTCATGGTCACCGATGTGACCGCTC
>JAYSSK010000177.1:0-1565 GCA_043720595.1 Acidimicrobiia bacterium | reverse complement strand
TCCCAGAGCGGTTTGTGGTCGACAACGATCTCGTCAAGGTGCCCGACCAAAGCCGCGAGTGGAGCAGGGTCACCAAGGTGGATTGGCTGCGCGTGACGTCGCCGACAGGGGCCCCAACCGAGACGAACATTTCCACCGAAGCGAACAACTCGGTGCTGCGGATCGGCAATCCCAAAGTGTTCATTACGGGCCGCCACATCTACGAGATCAGCTACCGCATCGAACGCGCCGTAGTCGACGGACTGTTGCAGTTCGTCGCTGTTGGCGAAGGCTGGACTGTTCCGGTTGACGACGTGTCGATCGCCATCAAAGTTCCCGTTCGGGCCAAGGGCATTCCGGTCTGCCTGCGAGGCAGCTCGTCTGCTACCTGCGAGGTCACCCCGACGGCTGACGGCGTCGCGGTTCGCACAAGCGGGGTCGGTATTGAAGTCGAAGTGCCGGTTGCCAACTCCATCTCGTGGCGGGAACCGTTGCTCGAAACTCCCCACACCGTTGCCGACGGGTTCAGCACCAGCGGTGCGCCCGGAGCGGTCGGGTTACTCGCCCTAGTCGGCGCTCTCGCCGGAGCGTTCGTGACGGGCCGCAAAGGACGTGACAGGGTGTTCGCCAGTGGGGGTGTATTAGGTCAACCTGGTGATCAGGAACGGCCCCGAAAGCTACGCGAACGTATTGCTTCACCGGTCGAGTTCGAACCGCCCGAAGGCATCAGGCCAGGGCTTGTGGAACCCGCCCGTTCCGGCGAGTCGTCTCAGCAATGCATCAGTGCGACGGTGGTCGATCTTGCGGCGCGCGGCATGTTGCAGATTGAACCGATCGGCGACAACGGAAAGGATTATCGTCTGGTGCTCACCGGCAAAGAGCCGCTGAAGAGCTCGCACCGCATCACACCGAACGAACAGAACCTGTTGAACGCGTTGTTCAACGGAACTTCGGGCTCCGTCACGCTCGATGAACTCTCCAGTCGCACCCAGCTGGCTTCTCAAATGGCAACCGTGCGGGGCATGTTGGTGAACGAGGCGGTCGAGAAGGGGTGGTGGGTGGCCAACCCTGTTCATGTTCGGGCCCGGTGGAGGATCGCCGGCGTCGGGTTACTCATCGCCGGTGCCGTCTTGACGTTCCTCCTGGCTGGTGCTTCTCGCTTCGGCCTGGTGGGGGTCGCGGTTGCTGTCTTCGGGCTGGGTGTCCTCGCAGCCGCTCAGACGATGCCGGTCCGAACGGCGACCGGTAGCCGAATAGAAGCGCGCTTACGAGGGTTCGAGCTGCTATTCGACGCAGGCGAAGGCGACCGCCTCAAACTTGCCGAGAAGCAGAATCTGTTCGCTGAGTATCTGCCGTACGCGATGGCGTTCGGCAACGTCGACAAATGGGTGAAGACGTTCGAGAAGATGGGCGTGCAACCAACGGTGCCGTACTTCGGGCCGATGGGCGGATATGGACCAGGGTTCTACCCAATGGGCTGGGGGAGCGGCGGGTCCCTGCAGGGTGCGCTCGACGGGTTCGACCGATCGCTGAACCAGTCGATTGCTGCCGGCGCAGCGGCCGAAGCTGCACGACAAGCCGCAGCT
>JAYSSK010000176.1:0-3761 GCA_043720595.1 Acidimicrobiia bacterium | reverse complement strand
GGCGCTCTTCTTCGCATGCGCGTCCGCTTGGGTGACGTTGCGAAGTCCGGCCCGACGGGTCGTCCGCCGCATTTCGTTCGTCACCTGCGGGCTCGCGTTCATCGCCGGCGCAGCCGGGGTGGTTGCACTCATCAACGCCCGAGCGTCGGCCGAGCGTGGCCTCGACGAAGCACGTACCGGTCTTGCTGCCGCCAGCACCGGCGATGTCACAGCCGCCAACACCTCTTTTGTGTCGGCATCAGCGGCCCTTCGAACCGCCAGTGCGCAGCTCGACGGAAAGTATGCGCGCATTGGACGCGCGCTGCCCGTCCTCTCGCAGCACATCACGGTGCTGCGAGATCTCACCAGCACCGCATCGGCTGTCACCGACACGGCATCAATCGCTGCCGGTCAAGCAGATCTTGAACAGTTACGCGTCGAGGGCGGCCGAATCGACCTCGACAAACTCGCCGACCTCGGTGTGCAACTCAACGCTGCCGACGGCGCAATCGCCGCGGCCCGCCAAGCCCTCGACCGATCCAAGTCTCCGTGGATCGTGTCGCCCTTGCGTGGCCGTATCGACAGGCTGGGCGAACAGATCACCGATGCCGAAACCGCGTCGGCGCAAGTGCGAGAAATTCTCACCGTCATCCCACCCATGTTCGGCGGCAACGGTCCTCGCCGGTACATGTTGGTGCTTTCGAACCCGGCCGAACTGCGCGGCAGCGGGGGAGTAATGGGCAACTACGGCGAACTGACGGCTGACAATGGCACCCTGTCGCTGAGCCGGTTCGGTCGCACCGCGGACCTTTACTCCGGAGGCGTTCGGTTTGAGCAGCGCACAACGACGGCTCCCGCCGACTACATCGCCCGTTACACCAAGTTCGGTGCGCCGCAACTGTGGTCCAATGCCAATTTCTCGCCAGACTTTCCAACCGTCGCGCGAAGTTTTGCTGAACAGTTCGAGCAGGCTATGCCTGCAGTACCACCGAGTGGAACTGACAAGACCGTTGACGGCGTAATCAGCATCGACCCCGTCACGCTGCAGGCACTTCTTGGCGTGTTGGGGCCGCTCGAGGTCGCCGGCTGGCCCGACCCGCTCACCGGGGACAACGCCGCCCGAGTACTCATGCACGACGCCTACGTCGCGAAGGGCGGTGCCACCCCAGAGCGGCTAAACCTCCTCAGCGAAGTGACCCTTGGTGTCTGGCAAAAACTCACCAGCGTCAGTCTGCCCACACCCAAGGTGCTCGCCGGTGCACTTGGCCAGTCGGCACGACGCCGGCACCTGCAGGTCTGGATGCAAGAGGACTCCGAACAGCGCTACATCGAACGAATCGGCCTGGCCGGCGCCGTCCCAACCATCGAAGGCGACTCGCTTGGCATCTTTCTGAACAACGCTTCGGAGAGCAAGATCGACTTCTTCCTGGAACGTCGCACCAAGGTCGCTGTGACCGTGAACCCCGCCGATGCAAGCGTCACGACAGCCGTCGAGATCTCGTTGCGCAACAGAGCGCCAGCTTCCGACGAGCCGCCGTACATCCTCGGATCCGGTTCGCTCAACCCGGTCGGCGCGCTCCGGTACTACGTGAGCGTGTACTCGCCGCTGCCACTGGTGCGCGCCAAAGCAGCCATTGACGGGAAACTCATCACGGTTTCCTCGATGACAGAGCTCGGTCGAAACGCTTACGCGATCTGGCTGGTGATCCCGAACGGCACAACGCGAACCATTTCGTTGGAGCTCGCAGGAAAAAACCCTCTGGGGTCCGGCAACTATCGGCTGGATCTGTTCAACCAGGCGCTGGTGAACGAGGATCCAGCCGAGTTGAGCATCTCGTCATCTGACGGATCCGTGGTGGTGCCAATTCAGGGCTTCGGCAACCCAACTACATCATCGGGTAGCCCGATGTCGACGCAAACTTTTGGCGGACAGGCGGACGCCTCGCAGCGCTTCGAGGTGGGCTTCCGCTCAGTAAGCACGTTGGCCGACCGAAACTAAACTGAGCCGTCGAAGTACGTTGAGCCAGCTCCCAGCTCCGTTGCGGTAGGGCACCAGCCAAGGCCAGCTCAGAGCCAGCCGACAGGTGGAATGGTTCGGGAAGGTTCAGGCCCGACGGCGACGACGGCGGGTGACGGTGATCAGCGAAGCGCCGACCGCCGTGAGTGCCAGGCCGAGCGAGGTGTACCGGCCGGACTCGGAACCGGTGAAGGCAACGTCTTCAACTTGCTCTTCGATGGCGACACCCAGAACCGAAGCTGGAGCGGTGGTAACCACGTTTCCAGCGACCGACACAATGGTTGGAGCCGCAGTTGTGGCAACTGTGGTTGCGGCCGTGACCTGGATACCAGCGACAGCCAGCGTTGCCGGCGCGACGGTGGCACCGGGATTTGGGTTTGGCGTTGGAGCTGAAACGATGGTTGCAACGTACGGGGGGCGAGTGTCCTGCGGGGTGGGCCGCGTATCTGACGGGTTGGTCTGACCGAAGGCGGCAGGCGCAAGAGGAACGAGCGCCAGCACGGCGGTTGACCCGACCATGGCCACCTTGGCCCGGCGGGAGAGTGCAGGTACGTTTGCTGCTGCCTTGTTGCGACTGTTGTCGTGCGTCATGTTGTTACTCGTCTCGTGTCGGGTTGCTGGTCGCCGTTGCTGGTTCGAACTGTAGGTAACCGTATATAACCGTATGTAACGGTTTACTGCATCTTCGGTGCTGTGGGCGACGAACGGTGTGAACTGTTCGAAACCGAAAACAACTTCCTACGGGAAGTGTAACTGTGAAGCGGGACTCAGGGAAAGACCTTTCGTCAATTTTGACCACAGAGTGTGGCAATTCGACTCCTGTTTCGGATTCGGGACCCCTGATTCGTGCCCAACAGCCTGTGTTGGCAACGTACCTGGGGTATTTCCCTGAATTGGTGCTGAACACCGATCAGGGTTGTCTTCATCGGTCTCTCATGGAAATGAGCGGACCATGTGCCCAGCGCAGCGGCCATCATGTTTCGGATCCATATCCCAGCGGGTAGGTGTCGTGAACTCACGGCACTTGAATCAAGCCGTTGGTTTATGGTCCCGCCCGGCGAACTTCGGTCCGCAGGTCGGGAATGTTCCGTCGCAACGGCCGGTTGCGTGCAGTACGGCCAGTCCGCTGGCTGGCCGCCCCCATAAATGACCAGGAAGAAGAGATCCCAGTGTCAACAATGTCTGAAACCCTGACAACCAGCAACGTCACAATGATCAATGCGACGTCACCCGTGAAGTGGGACGTCGACAAATGGCGCCGCAGCGCGGCTTGTTCGTCGCTCGACACAAATCTCTTCTTCCCTGACCCAGAGGGTGGGCCCGAGACGATTCCGATGGTTGCATCGGCCAAAGCGGTCTGCGCGGAATGCCCGGTGCGCCAGTCGTGCCTCGAGTTCGCCATCCGAACCCGTCAGCTCGATGGAATTTGGGGCGGCAATACCCCTGAAGAGCGACGCAGTATTCGCCGCCGCCGCCAAGCTGCAGCCCGCCGGGCCGCCTAACTGCTGCGTTCAGCCGACATCGGCCCGACGCTGCCTGGCCCGTTGGACGGGGTAACATGTCGGTAGCGCTGAGAAAGCGGCCCTGATTCGTCAGGTCCAAACAGTCACCAGGCGTGGGCTTTTGCCCACGCCTGTCGAGTTTCAACGCTCGTTCCAGCATCGCCAGGCCGTTGTTTCGGCCACATCTCACGACATCCGTTACCGACATCCGCAAACTCAAACCAGAAAGGCCGTGTACTCATGTCATCCATGCTCCCGGCCAC
>JAYSSK010000175.1:0-33593 GCA_043720595.1 Acidimicrobiia bacterium | reverse complement strand
TGATGGTGAGGTCGGCTCCGCGCCTGGCGAACAGTGCGTGTCGGCCAACTTCGACGGTGACCATCAGATCGCCGTTGGCGCCGCCGTTGTGCCCTGGCCCGCCCCGGCCCTTTAGCCTGATGCGCTGGTTGTTTTCGACCCCGGCCGGGATGCGGATGTTGACCGTGCGCCGTTTCCGCTCGTTGCCGGTGCCCCTGCATGTGGGGCACGGATGATCGATCTTCATGCCAGTACCGGAACACGTCGGGCAGGTTTGGGTGAACGCAAAGAAACCCTGGTTGACTTCGACCTGACCACGACCCGAGCAACCGGTGCACAGCGATGGACGGGTCCCGGGAGCCGAACCCGTTGCATCGCACGTGTGACACGGCCCGTCGGACAACAGCTCAACCCGAGTGACGACGCCGTTGACGGCGTCGTTAAAGGTGATGGCGATGGTCGTTTCTAGATCGTCGCCACGACGCGGCCCTCGGGCCCGGCGGGTTTGTCCGCCGGCTCCCTGGCCGAACATGTTGGCGAACAGATCGCTGAAGTCGCCGGCTGCCCCACCCTGAGGGCCACCAGATCCAGAAGAACCGCGACCCATCCCGAACGCGCTTGGACCGACTCGGCGAACCTCGTCGTACTCCTTGCGCGTCTCGGGATCACCAAGGACTTGGTAGGCCGAGTTGATCTCTTTGAAGCGCTCTTCGCGCCCAGGGTTGTGGTCGGGATGGTTCTCCTTGGCCAGCTTCCGGTAGGCCTTGGTGATCTCTTTGTCCGACGCTCCCTGAGCCACGCCGAGCGCCTTGTAGTAGTCCGTGTCGAACCACTCGGGCTGCGGAGCCATCGCCTGTGTTCCTCTCTCGAACCCTCGCGTTTAGCCGGGCGGCTAGCCGCGAACTTTCACCATCGCAGCGCGCATCACGCGTCCACGCCACCGGTAACCGGCGCGCAGAACTTGTGAAACAACGGCGATGTCTTCCCCGTCTTGCGCCGGTTCGGTCATCACTGCTTCGGCATCGTTGGGGTCGAACGGTTGTCCAAGGGGCGCAAGGCGCTCCAGACCCTGCGCCTCGAGCGCGGTCAAGAGTTGATCGTGCATCTTGGCCAGCGGGGACCCGTCAGGGTCCGCTTCGTGCGTGAGTGCCAACTCGAACGTGTCGAGCACCGGCACCATTGCCTCGATGACCTTTTCCGACGCTCGGTCAGCAGCCATTTCCTGGTCTCGCTGAACCCGTTTGCGGTAATTGTCAAAATCAGCCTGGAGCCGTTGCAGCGAGTACAGGTACTCGTCTCGCTGCGCGGCGACAACAGACGGGTCTTCCGGAGGCGCCGTTGCATCCCCAGAAGATCTGCCAGAAGACTCAGCAGAAGTCTCGGCGTCCAACGAGACAGCGGCCTCGTTCAGGATCGCCTCTGCTTCGGCCAAGACTTCGTTCTCACCAGGGGTACCCGGTGACTGCTCATCGCTCATAGGAGTGCCCGGTCACTTCTCGTCGACAATTTCCGCATCGATGACCTCGTCGTCGGATTCTGCTGACGAGGAACCAGACGACGCGTCGTCGGCACCGTTCCCGGCAGACGAAGCAGCCGATGCTGCCTCGTACATCTTTTGCGTTGCCGCCTGGCTGACCGACGCCAATTCTTCCGTCGAGCGCCGGATGGCTTCGATGTCCGAGCCGGCAAGTGCAGCTTTGGTGTCAGCGAGAGCGGACTCGACCCGAGTCTTCTCGTCACCAGGAAGCTTGTCGCCGTTGTCTTTCAACAACTTCTCGATTTGGTAGACGAGGTTCTCGCCCGTGTTGCGAGCCTCGGCCTCGTCACGACGAGCCTTGTCTTCCTCGGCGTGCGCTTCGGCATCTCGCATCATCCGGTCGATTTCGTCCTTCGAGAGCGACGACTGGCCGGTGATGGTCATGGATTGCTCTTTGTTCGTGCCCAGATCCTTGGCCGACACATGCACAATGCCGTTGGCATCGATGTTGAAGGTCACTTCGATCTGTGGGACACCCCGAGGTGCGGGTGGGAGGTCAACCAGCTCGAAGGTGCCGAGCGTCTTGTTGTAGGCCGCCATTTCGCGCTCGCCCTGCAACACCACGATGCGAACCGATGGCTGCATGTCTTCTGCGGTTGAGAACACCTGAGATTTGCGAGTTGGGATGGTGGTGTTGCGCTCGATGAGCTTGGTCATGATGCCGCCCTTGGTCTCGATGCCGAGAGACAGCGGGGTGACGTCGAGCAACAGCACGTCTTTCACGTCGCCCTTGAGCACGCCAGCCTGCACCGCTGCACCGATGGCAACCACCTCGTCGGGGTTGACGCCCTTGTGAGGTTCCTTTCCGGTGAGCGACTGCACCAGGTCTTGCACCGCCGGCATACGGGTGGAACCACCAACCATGACCACGTGGTCGATCTCGGATTTGTCGAGGCCGGCATCTTTGATGGCCTGCTCGAACGGCTTGCGGCAACGCTCGACCAGATCTGCGGTGAGCTCTTGGAACTTGGCCCGGGTGAGCGACACGTCGAGGTGCTTCGGGCCTTCGGCCGTGGCCGTGATGAAGGGCAGGTTGATAGCGGTCTGCTGAACCTGAGACAGCTCGATCTTGGCCTTTTCGGCAGCTTCCTTCAGGCGCTGGCCTGCCATCTTGTCGGCGGCCAAGTCCACGCCTTCCGCATTCTTGAACTCTTTGACGAGCCAATCGATGACGGCCTGGTCCCAGTCGTCGCCGCCGAGGTGCGTATCGCCAGAGGTCGACTTGACCTCGAACACCCCGTCGGCAATTTCCAACACCGAGACGTCGAAGGTGCCGCCCCCGAGGTCGAACACCAGGATGGTGTGGTCTGAGGTGTCTTCCTTGTCGAGGCCATAGGCAAGTGCAGCAGCGGTTGGCTCGTTGATGATGCGCAATACGTTGAGCCCGGCAATGGCGCCAGCCTCTTTTGTTGCCTGACGCTGTGCGTCGTCGAAGTACGCCGGAACCGTGATGACCGCGTCGGTGACGGTGTCGCCCAGGTACGCCTCGGCGTCACGCTTGAGCTTCATCAGGGTGCGAGCGCTGATTTCTTGTGCGGTGTACTTCTTGCCGTCGATGTCAATGGACCACTTGGTTCCCATGTGGCGCTTGACCGAACGAATGGTTCGGTCTGGGTTGGTGATCGCCTGACGCTTGGCAGGGTCTCCCACCACAACTTCACCGTCCTTTTTGAAGCCAACGATCGAGGGGGTCGTCCGGGCTCCTTCAGAGTTGGGGATGACGACTGTTTCGCCAGCCTCGTAGACCGAGACGACGGAGTTGGTGGTGCCGAGGTCGATACCGACTGCCTTGGGCATGATCTGTTGCTCCTTGAGGGGGAAAGACTTGAGTCAAGCCGTATCAAGTCTCTTGAGTGGGTCTGTATTCCCAGGTCCAGAAATGAGTTGAATTTCTTGCAAACAATCCGGTGGGCCAACCAATCCAGGGAGAGAATCCGCTCAGGGTCCAGCCAAGATGCGCCGATGACGCAAGGATGAGCCAGCACGCCACCCAACCGGCGCCCTCCACGCTGCCCCCGACGGGTTCCTCCCATCCGACGGAACACACCGGACACACCGGACACACCGGACACACCGGACACATCGGACACACCGGACACAGACAGACGGATCTCACGCCGCTTTCGCGAGACGACATCGCCCAGTTGCTCGAGGGGTCCCTCGGCGAGCCCGGGCCACGCATCGCCGTCGCAGTGTGCGACCTTGGGGACATCCCTGACGGGGTGTCTTCGCGCGTCATCACGACCTGGGCCGGAGCCCTGACGGATCACGATGTTGTGCTGCCGTTCACAGACGGCCGGCGGCGCGTCATCGCGGTCATCCGCATGCGCATTCGGTCAGGTGTCGAGGCTGAGGCGCTGGCTGACCGGTTGATCGCACGAGCATCAGATCCGGTTCGTGTCAGCGGAGAACTCCTCCGAGTCCGACCTCACGTCGGCATCTCGATCTCGATTGGTGGGGATACAGGCCACGACCTGCTCGACCGAGCCTTCGGCGCGCTGGAATCGGCCTACGGCGTCGACGGCCGGCGCTGGTCACGGGCACTGTCGCCCGATCCGCTGTCGTACAGCTCGATCGGGCTGGGCCACCCGACCGATTAGATGGCGCTCTCAACGCCGAGACGGTGAGAACATCGGAGTCCATCTGTACGGAGCACCATGGCGACCAAGTTCGAATCCACAGACGTAGTTGTCATCGGGGCCGGGATTTCCGGCCTGGCGGTTGCCTGTGAGTTGCAGCAAGCAGGGCTTGATGTATTCGTGCTGGAAGCAGACAACCGCGTCGGTGGACGCCTGCTCTCCAAGGTGTTGGCCGATGGCACCGCCTTCGACCTCGGTGGGCAGTGGATCGCCGACGACGCCCACATGCCGAGGGTCAATCAGCTCATCAAAGACCTCGACCTTCATACGTTCGTACAGGTCGACGATGCCCGGATGGACCTATCAGCCCATCCGTTGAACACCATGCCCCGCCTCGCCCGCGCCGAATGGGAATGGTTCACCGCGAAGCTCGAAGCTCTGGCCGCCTCGGTCAACATCACCAACCTCAACAGCACCCCAGACGCGATGGCGTTGGACTCGGTGTCGCTTGAGGAATGGAAACGGCAGAACCTAGATTCGCTGTACCTCCAGCATGTGTTCGACCAGATGGTGCGCACCGAATACACGTTGGAACCCAAAGACCTGTCGATGCTGTTCTTCCTCTATACCGTGCAGACCTCCGGTGGGTTGGACACGATGTTCGATCCGAATGGTGGCAGTCACTCCTACCGGGTGGTCGAGGGCCTCGCTGCGTTGTGCGAGCGGCTCGCTGAACGACTGGGTGACCGGGTTCTTCTGGACCGACAGGTGTACGACGTCATCCATCGCGACGACGGGGTCCGGGTGGTGGCAGAAAACGCCATCATCGAGGCAGATCGCGTTGTTGTTGCGCTGCCGCCGAACCAGGTCATCAAGCTCGACTTCGATCCGGTGTTGCCACGACGGCGCACCTGGCTGCTGAATCGGTTGGAGATGAGTGCGGTCATCAAGTGTTTCGCGTTGTACGACCGCCCGTTCTGGACCGGCCGTCCCGTCAACCCGATCGACCCCGACCTTCTCGTGCTCGATCACACGATGGATGCCACTTCAGACGGGGGGAAGCATCCTGCCCTCGTGGCGTTCATCGGTGGCGACGACGCTGTCGACTGGAGCGATCGAACCTTCGAGGAACGCCGCGAAGTGGTGCTCACCGAACTGGTAAAGGTGTTCGGACCAGAGGCCCGCGACGTCACCGACTACTTCGATCATGACTGGCTGACCGAGCCCTACATCGGCGGCGGATACAGCTGTTACGCGCCTCCCGGTGTGATGACAGCCGGGTACGAAAGCATCACCCAGCCCATAGGTCGCATCCATTTCGCCAGCACAGAGACCGGCCGGATCTACAACGGCTACGTCGAAGGCGCGTTGGAAAGCGCTGAACGTGTCGTCGACGAAATCCTCGCCACCCTCAAGCCAACTGATCCGTCGATCTGATCCGTCGATCTGATCCGGGTCGGACCCGACATCAGCCGCCGACGCGGCGGCGGCCTTCAAGCGCACGCCCGAGCGTGAGCTCGTCGGCGTACTCAAGATCGCCGCCAACTGGGAGGCCACTTGCGATCCTCGAGACGTGCACGCCGAGCGGAGTGAGCAGTCGAGCGAGGTACATCGCTGTTGCTTCTCCGTCGATGTTGGGATTGGTGCAGAGAATCACTTCATGGGTGTTCTCGTCGCCGATGCGTACAAGCAACTCTTTGACCCGCAGCTGCTCGGGACCAATTCCCTCTAGGTGATTGATGGCGCCTTGCAGCACGTGATAGCGGCCAGAAAATTCGCGGGTGCGCTCGATCGCGACGATGTCTTTGGGTTCCTCGACGACACACAACATGCCGGTGTTACGTGAGGGGTCTTGGCAGATGGCGCATTGCACGTCCCCCGGGCCGGACCCAGGCGCGTTGTGCTGCTGCACTTCACCGGGCGTCATCTCGGCGATGTTGAAACATCGTCGACAGAACGACACCCTGTCTTTGGCGTGGATGATAGCTGTGGAGAGGCGCAGCGCGTCATCTCGCGAGCGCTTCAGCAGGTGATACGCAATGCGCTGCGCGGACTTTGGACCAACGCCGGGAAGGCGACCGAGCTCATCGATGAGCTCTTGAACAATGGGTGCGTACGCGGCCATGAAGATCCTGCTCGAAAGAACTGCGCTCAGGGCCCGAACAGGTTACCGAGGCCAAGGCCTGAGGTGAGGCCTGAGGTGAGGCCGCCGATGGATTGCGCGTTGAGTTGCGCAACACGAACTGCTGCGTCGTGCAGCGCTGCCAGCACCAGGTCCTCGAGTAGATCAACCTCTGCAGGATCAACCACCGATGGGTCGATAGTGACGCCGGTGAACTCGCCAGTGCCGGTCACCGTGACGCGTACTTTTCCACCAGCTGCAGATCCTTCGAGGACTGTCGCGCTGGCCTTTTCTTGCGCTTCGGCCATTTGTTCCTGCATGGCCTGCACTTGGCCCAGCAGTGCTCCAATGTCGAACCCGGCGCCAACACCGAGGGATTCCGAATCGTCAAAACCATCAGTAGACATATGATTCACCTTCCGCAGTTGATGCTTTGGAGTTGCTGACAAAGACCGCTTTCATCGTGGCTCAATGATCTCGGTGCCGGGGAACGCGTTCATGATCGCATCGACCGGCGAGACTTCCGGTGCATCGGACAGGTCGCTCAGGTCGATGGCGTCGTCTGGTCCAGGCAGGCTTCGCGGGCCCGGACCTTTTGCAGCCGGGCTGGTCATCGCTGTTCGCGCAGCAGCAGCCGGCGAGGCGTCACCTGTGTCGTCGGCAGCCAGCAGGCCTTCGGTGTCGTCGGGAATCGGCGCAGAACCAGTATCTGCGACGAGTTCGAGGGTGACAGGGCGGCCAAGAACCTGCGCGAGCGCAGCGCTGACTTCGCCGACCTTGTCTCGGCACCGTTGAACCGTCATGTCGTTCGGGAGCGCGAACACCACAGCAGCATTCGTCAGCGAAACCAGGCGGCCAGCGGTGAACATGGCGCGCGTCATTCGGCTCTCGATGAGCGCCATCCACGCGTCTTTGGTTGCCGCCAGATCGGAGCCTGCCCCAGCCGCCGGTGCGCCGCGGGGGGTGGGTGCAGCTGAAGCGGCCGGGCGCGTTGGTGATCCCTGCGGCCGTGCTCCGGGTTTCGCCGACTTGATGGCGCTGAGCGCAGCCCGGGCGTCGCTGACGCTGCCCCCACGCGACGACTGCTCGACTCGTGAAGGTGACCGATCCGGGGACGGAGACTGGCCCGGTGACGGAACAACCCGCAGGTTCGGCGGCCCGATCGGTTCAGTCGGCTCGTTTGGTACGACGGATTCAGGCTCATCGACTGCAACGGAAGACAAGCCAGATGAGCTTGCTTGAGCGTCGTGACCGGAGTCCGCCGAAACGCCTCCGGAGATGGCAGGAGGCGCCCCAGCCTCGAGTCGATCAAGGCGCGCCATGATCGCCGAAGCAGCCGAGTCGATGTCTGGCCGCACCAGCTTGACGAGCGCCACCTCGAGGCTCACCCGAGGGTCGAGCGCGTCTCGCATGGCGACCCCAGCTTCGCCGAGAACCTCGATGGCCCTGACCACCATGGGTGTGCCCATTTTCTGCGCGAGTTCAGCAGACTCGGCGGAAGAACGCGACAACCCTGGCGCCATGAGCGACAGGAAGCATTCACGCAAGAGACCCACCAAGTCTCGGACGACCTGGCGCGGATCACGACCCTGGTCGACGACTGCACCGACAGCACCGAGCGCACCGGCGGGGTCTCGTTCAGCAACAGCCGCGAGGATCTCTTCGATGTTTCCGGCGGCCTGGTCCAAGTGGCCGAGCGCGGCGACTTGATCGAGCGCGGACAACGCGTCACGGAACGAGCCGTTGCCTTTGCGAGCCACCTGCATGATGGTGTCGGGATCGAGTTCGATGCCGGCGTCGGATGCGACCCGTTGCAGGTGGCCTGTGAGCGTGTCGAGCGCTGCAAGCCGGAACTCGAAGTGCTGGGTGCGGCTGATGATGGTCGGCAGAACCTTTTGCGGGTCTGTGGTGGCCAGCACGAAGACAACGTGATCTGGTGGCTCTTCGAGCGTTTTCAACAGCGCGTTGGCCGCGGCGGTCGAGAGCATGTGTACCTCGTCGACGATGTACACCTTGCGCCTACCGGCCGTACCAAGCGACGCTCGGCCAACCAGGTCTCGCATGGCGTCGACGCCGTTGTTGGACGCGGCGTCCAGCTCGATAACGTCCATCGACGACCCCGAAACCACCTGGACGCAGCTGTCGCACTCGCAACAGGGTTCGCCGTCTTGGAGGTTGGTGCAGTTCAGGGCTTTGGCGAGGATGCGGGCCGACGACGTCTTGCCCGTCCCACGGGGGCCGGAGAACAAGTACGCGTGTAGCACCGTGTCATTGCGGACGGCGTTGCGGAGCGCGTTGGCCACATGTTCCTGACCCTGCAGCTCGGCGAACCGCTGAGGTCGGTACCGGCGATAGAGGGACTGGTACGACACGCCGTCGAACGTAGTCGAGACTCTCTCCGTCACAAACGCGAATCCCTGAAGCGAATCCCGGAATGCGAAAAGGCCCGCCACCGGAGTGACGGGCCTGTGTGCTCGGCTTGAAGCCGTTTGGCGGAAGGGGTGGGATTTGAACCCACGGTACATTGCTGTACGACGCATTTCGAGTGCGTTCGATTCGGCCGCTCTCGCACCCTTCCTCAGCAGGCAGCAACATTAGCCGCTGCGCGCGGGGCCACTACCGCTTAGAAGCGAAGAACCCCGTCAGCAACCCGCTGCTTTCTTCGGCGTCGATCATCGCCACCAGTTCCACCTCGTGGTTGAGGCGCGGGTCGGAGAGCAGCTGGTACAACGACCCGCATGCACCAGCCTTGGGGTCGGGTGCGCCGAACACGACTCGCTTCACGCGGCTCGAAACGATTGCCCCGGCGCACATGGCACAGGGTTCCAAGGTCACCACCAACGTGGCGTCGTCCATGCGCCAACTGCCAAGCCGCTCAGCCGCTGCGCGAAGGGCGAGCAATTCGGCGTGGCCACAGGGGTCCTGATCAACTTCACGCCGGTTGTGCGCCGACGAAATGATGACCCCATCGACCAGCACGACGGCTCCAACTGGCACGTCGTCGTGCTCCATCGCGGCCCTGGCCTCGTTGAGGGCAGTACGCATCGCAGCACGTTCCGTGTCGAAGGCCGATCGGGGAATGGGGGCTGGAGCCATCGCGGCAGCGTAGCGATGAGACACCGCGGAGTGTGTACCGCATCCAAACCGACCACCCCTTTGGTCCACCACGTTGCTCGTTTAGGTCCACCACCTTGCGATTTTCGCCCGCCGACAGGCCCAAGATCACACAGTGGTGGACTTATCGCCGAAGGAACACCAATCAGAAGTTGGCTCGTCGGCGCTCTCGGAGCGCTGCGACACCTTCAGCAAAGTCGGGTTTCTGCATCGCAACCTTGAGCAGGTCGTCCGATTCGCGCACCGATGCACCCACGTCGTGGCGCAACAGGTCGGCCAACAGCTGCCGTTTGGTCATGGCAAGCGATTCCGGTGACACCTCGGTTGCCAGCATCTGTGCGTAGGCCAAAGCCCGGGACACCGACTGCGCCGCGTCAGGTGCACCGAATGCGAAACCCATCCGCTCGGCCTCAGTGCCGGAAAACCGTCGGCCGGACAACAGCAGGTCCGTAGCATGCAGCCTTCCCACCAATCGCGGCAACATCCACGAAAGCCCATACTCAGCGGGAAGGCCCAGCTTCGGTGCAGCGGTTGCCAACATCGCGTCGGCGGCGACGAACCGCAGATCGCAGTACGCAGCAACAGCGAGCGCCACGCCCGCGCAGGCACCGTTGATGGCAGCAATCATGGGGACGCGAAGGCCAAGCTGCCACGCAAAGTGTGCGTCGGTGAATGGATGAGCTCCGGCTCCCGGTTGCGCCAGTGGCTGGTTGGACAACCCATCGTCATACCCGCCACGGTCGAGGTGGCCGACAAGCGCTTCGGAATCAGCGCCGACGCAAAACGCCCCACCCTCCGGGTCCCCGTGAAGCACCACAACGCGGACCAAGGGGTTCTGTTCCGCCAGCGCACAGCAGTGGCGGAACTCTGCGTGCATCCGGCCCGTCCACGCGTTGCGCCTGGCGGGGCGGCTGAGCTGGATCAGCGCTACCCCACCGTTGACGTCGAACCGGGTCGCTTTGAGCTCCACACGGCCACCCTACGTTTGCGAGTCACATCAGAAGGGCCGAAAAGACAACGCCCGACCGGGCAGGTCGGGCGTTTGGTCCACATGGGGTACTGCTTGGCGGAGGAGGTGGGATTCGAACCCACGGTGAGTTGCCCCACACACGCTTTCCAAGCGTGCCGATTCGGCCGCTCTCGCACTCCTCCAGATTGTGCAACCACACGTTGGGACGTGTTGCACAGCACAACCGGCAGAAGAGACTAGCGTTTCAGACGAAGTCTTCCGCCCGAGTTGCTGGGCGCGGTGGCTGGGTCCTGCGCAGAGGGATCTTCGTGAACCGGGTCAGGGCGGGAACGCAGCAGCCCTCAACGAAGAGAACTGGTGCCGCAGTCAGCCTGGCTGCCGCGCCCAGCAACTCGGGCGGTGTCGTTCAAAAACGGATTCTGTCCCTGCCAGGACGTGAAAATCAGGCGTTTCCTGTGTTTCCGGCGCGGAACATGGCAACGATCGAGCGTTCGATGAACGAGCCAAGCGTGGACCAGTCGGTGCGGCCTGAGGCCACCCACGATGGGATCACCGAGGCGTATACGCCGAGAACAGCGTGAGCAGCCAAGGTCGGATCTTCCACCCGGTAGCGGCTTGCCTCGTTACCCAGCTTGTAGCGGTCGGCCAGTTGAGGCAGGAGCAGCCGACGCAACTCATTCGTGTCGACCGTAGGCAGGCCGGTATTCGTGGTGACTCGTGGCCCCTCCCAGCGCAACAGGCTGCGCATTAGGCCAGGCTCTGCAGCAGCACGGTTGCCGATCACCCGAGAGAAGATCGCGAGCGGATCGGGATCGCCACCAACCGAACGCACAGCGTCCATGGCCTGCGCATCTTCGTCGAGCAGGCGGGCCACCACGACGGAGCAGACGGCAACCGCGATTGCGTCTTTGTCCTCGAAGTGCAGGTAGAACGTGCCAAGACCAACGTCTGCACGTTCGGTGATCGAACTGATTGTTGCGCCTTCGACACCAACTGCTGCATAGGTGTCAGCCGCAGCATCAAGCAGTCGACGGCGCGTGTGTTGCTTGCGCCGCTCGCCTCGACGGAGCGGGGCTTCGGATTCAATTGGAGCGGTTTGGTTGAGCACGGATGCCTCCACGTCGAGAAGGGGTTGCTTCGAGTCGAGTTTCCGAATCGAAATCGAATCGATGTCTGCGGTCGTTCAGGGCATCCCAGCTGAGGTGCTGTTCAACCCCTGAAGATCGGGTCACCTTTGTATTCGGCGCGTTCTCGCCAAAAGTTGAGCGGATCTTTTCGTCGAGCCGCAAAAATTCCGCTGGCGTGGACCCGCAACGGTCCGGACCGACCACCCATCTCCTAGGATGAACCCTCCACTTCGGCCCGCCAGTTGTTGCCGACACTCTCAGGGGGCGTTGTCTTCATGCTCAATTCACTTGCGTTCACAGGCCGCGTATTGGTTCTCGGTTGCGGCTCAGTTGCCCAGTCCACATTGCCGCTGTTGGTGCGTCATCTCGACATGCCTGCCTCGCAGATCACCATCATGGATTTTGCAGATCGGCGTGATCGGGTAGCAGATCTGCTTGCTGCGGGCGTTGGCTACGTTCAGACCCAGGTCACCCGGGACAACATGGCCGAGGTCCTTTCCAAACATGTCGACGCTGGCGATGTGCTCATCGACCTCGCGTGGAACATCGACTGCGTCGAGATCCTCCAGTGGTGCCACGACAACGGTGTGCTGTATCTCAACACGTCCGTCGAGGTATGGGACCCATATGCGGACCAGGAGAACATGGATCCCCGCAATCGAAGCCTGTATGTGCGCCACATGGATGTCCGTCGCCGGGCCGCTACGTGGTCTACGCCAGGGGCAACGGCTGTTCTCGAGCATGGCGCCAACCCCGGCTTGGTGTCACACTTCACCAAGCGGGGGCTGCTTTCTATTGCAGAGCGGTTGCTGACCCAGCCGCCCGCAGACCATGGATGCAACCTTCTTGCAGTGGCGCAGGCCCTCGAGGACAAGAACTTCCCCGTCTTGGCCATGGAGTTGGGGGTCAAGGTGATCCACATCGCCGAGCGGGACACGCAGATTACGAACCGCCCGAAGGAAGTCGACGAATTCGTCAACACCTGGTCGGTCGACGGTTTGTACGAAGAGGGCCTCGCTCCGGCCGAACTCGGGTGGGGAACCCATGAACGCCGGCTTCCTCCCGACGCCTATCTTCACCAGGACGGTCCGTCCAACCAGCTGGCGCTCGGCCGCATGGGACTAGACACCCAGGTTCGTTCGTGGACCCCAGCAGGCGAGATCGTCGGCTGGGTCGTACGCCATGGCGAGGCATTCACCATCACCGACCACCTCACCGTCTGGGACGGCCAGCGCGCTGCATACCGGCCCACTGTTCACTACGCGTACTGCCCATCTGATTCGGCAATCGCTTCTGTGCACGAGCTCAAGGCCCGACACCTCGTCATGCAGTCACGTCAGCGCATCATGAACGACGAGATCATTTCTGGCGGTGACTTCATGGGTGTCCTCTTGATGGGGCACCCCTTCAAGTCGTGGTGGACCGGCAGCTGCCTCGACATCGACACGGCCCGAACGTCCGTTGCGCACCAAAGCGCCACCACCGTTCAGGTCGCTGCGTCAATCACCGCAGCAATCCGCTGGATGATTCGCAACCCGGCGCAAGGTGTGTGCGTCCCCGACGATTTGCCATGGGAAGAGGTGCTCACCGAAGCCATGCCATATCTCGGTAAATTCCACGACGACGCGGCCGACTGGACTCCGTTGCTGAACCGTGCGGAACATGAGCTGTTTGGCCGATTCAGTGCACCGAAGTGGCGCACGGACGGCGATGCCGATGAAACATGGCAATTCACCACCTTCCTGGTGAACTGACCGCTGCCGCCCCGGGGACGCAGCTTTGCGAGCCCCCGGGCGATGCGCTGGCATGATTCGCGCAATCGTTTCCGCTCAAGGGAGGCGGGCAATTTTCCGAAGACCATTTCATGAATCAGCCGGCGGTGGACATGGCAGGCCTCGTGAGGCTGCTACTTGGAACAAGCACGACCTTGCTCATTGTTGACGAAACGTTTCGGCTTGTTGCCCAATATGGGCAACCAATTGCAGGCGCCATCGTTGAAGAACCAGACGGCAGCCATACAGTTGACCTAGTAGCCCTCACCCTTGGACCAGACCGGTCGCGGGTTGCCGAAATGATCGAGTCGGCTCGTGCATCAGGCGACTGGGCCATCGCCGCCACAATGCGGATCAAAGGCGCGGGGGACAGCCCCCGGCTTGTCGGCGTCACCATCGACGACTTGCGTTCCGTGATCGGCAGCGAAGGTCTTGGCATCCGAATTCAGGACCTCACCGAACAAGAGCTACGTGCGCGACTGCTGAAGTCACACGCGCGGATCGTCAGCGCCCTCGGCCACTGCCCACCCTCGGAACTCAATGCCGAGATCGGCCGTCAGCTCGAACTCTCCGCAAGACCGACGATCACCGATTGCGTCGAGCTGTCACTTACTGCGTCGAGCGGCAAGGGCCGGAGGTGGACCTGGACACCACGTAAAGGTGTAGTCCGCGAAGACTTGCCGCGGTCGTCGTTCTCGGCAGGGAAGTCACGAGAAACTCCTGAACGCTTTCCTGCAACGATCTGGCGTCGTAGCGCAACGCCCAGTGGCGCTGCATCAGCGTGGCTGTCATTGACGGTGCCGCCAACATCGTCTCCCATGCCTGCGTCGATCGACGCTGCTGGTTGTGACACAGCGATTCAGATTTCGGAGGCGTGGGGCTCCGGCATGAGGACCACCATGACGGTCGGCACGACGACCAACAATGACGATGCGAACATAGATCTGGCGATCGACTGGGTCAGCTGGATACATCAGGCGTTCCAGCAGGGTCTGCTGCGCCTCGGGGCCGAGGCTGTCACCACAGCCGAGCGTCACCGGTCCGAGGTGATCTTCAGTCAATTGTCGGACTTCGTTCTTGTGTGGGCGCCCGATGGGCGTTTGACGTTTGCCACCCCGTCGTTTGCCAAAGCGGTCGGGGTCAAGCACAGCGAGATCACCGGCTTACGAATCGAAGATCTCGTCCTTGGCGGCGTGGATGCGTTCGAACGAGCTGTCGCGCTGGACCACGGCGCCACGGGGTCCGTCGAACAGTGGGTTCTCAAATCCGATCCGAACCGCCGGATCGTCATCGAGGCTGTCACCACAAACCTCTGCGACGACGAACATCTCTCTGGGTATCTCACAGCAGCGCGCGACATCACGCATCGGATTCTGCAAAGCGAGAGAGCTACACGACGCGACAGCCTGTCAGCAGTTGTCGCTTCGATCTCAAGCCGGTTTGTCAACGCCACCACTGCATCGACATCAGCGAACATCCGGCGAGCCTTGTCCGATATCTCGAAAGCATGTCCTGTAGAACGCGTATTGGTATGGCAGCGAGATCCCGACGGCAAACTGCGGGTCACCCACGAGCACACAGCCCCCGGTGTTGCACCCTTGGGTCGGAGTGCGCCAGCGCTGGACATTGCTCAATTGCCGGAACTGCTCACGACGGCCCTCGACGGGCAGCCGGAATTGTGCGTGTCCCACGGACACGGCAATGCGTTCATCAGGGCGACCGAAGCTGATGTCGCCAAGCGCCTGGGTGCCATCCTGGTTGTGGGGCTCCGTGGCGACGATGGACACACTGGCCTACTGACGTTCAGCGCAGCGTACGACGATGCGGGGAACATCCCCGGCTTGGTCGAACTCATGGCCTCCGACACCCGGACAACGCTGCAGACGGTAGGTGAACTGTTCGCCAGTGTGATCAACCGTGCAGCAGCACAGGAAGCGCTTACCTATAACGCATCGCACGACGCGCTGACCGGCCTCGCCAACCGGCGATTGCTGCTGGACAGGGCCGAACGGATGCTGAAGACGTCGCATCGTCGCGGTAACGGCTTGGGCTTGTTGTTCTTGGATCTGGACGATTTCAAGACCGTCAACGACACGTTGGGACACGACGCCGGCGACGAAATGTTGAAAGACGTCGGGGACAGACTGAGGCGCCTGGCGGTTGGCTCAACTGTGGTCGCTCGACTTGGCGGCGACGAGTTCGTGATGCTGGTTGAGAGCCCTGACCCGCATCGCTCGGTTACCCGGTTGGCTAGTCAAATCACCAACGAACTCAGCAAGCTGTTCTTGATCCGTGGCCGCCAGATCTCCGCTCGTGTCAGCATCGGCGCAGTCGTCGTGCCGCTCGGGTCGACGCACGATCACCAACCAGGCGACCTCGTTCGCCGCGCCGACATGGCCATGTACCAGGCAAAAGGGCGAGGCGGAAATTCGTTCGAGGTGTTCTCCGAAGGTCTCGAAGAACGCGTACGACGCAAGTTCAATCTCCACGAAGAGTTGCGCGAAGCAATCGGATCTGACCAGCTAGAACTTTGGTACCAACCGCAAGTCAAGTTGTCCTCTAGCGAGATCATCGGATGTGAGGCGCTGGTGCGCTGGCGCCACCCGGTGAAGGGCTTTGTACTTCCGAACGAGTTCATTGGGGTGGCCGAACAAGCGGGGCTGATTGGTGATCTCGGCAACTGGGTGTTCCGGCAAGCGGCACAAACCGCCCAAATCTTGATTGCGTCGAAGCTGGTGAGCGACGATTTCACGATTGCTGTCAACGTGTCACCGTTGCAGTTGGTTGACGACGAGTTGGTGCCTCGTTTCACGAGCATTGCGAGCGAAATGGGAGTAGCACCGAGCCGCTTGACGATTGAGCTCACCGAATCAACGTTGGCCGAACGAGATCGCGTGATTCCGAATCTTGAGGCACTGCGCCGCGCTGGCTTTCGAACGTCGATCGACGACTTCGGCACGGGCTTCTCGTCACTCTCCTATTTGCGCGACCTTCCGCTCGACGAGTTGAAGATTGATCGAACGTTCGTGAAGTCGCTCAGCGAAAACCGACGCGATTTGGACATGGTCTGGGCCCTGGTCGAGATGGCCCACAGTCTCGGCCTGGAAGTTGTCGCCGAAGGCGTGGAGACCGAGGCTCAACGCAACCTGTTGGCGAACATGGGTTGCAACATGGGCCAGGGTTGGCTGTTCGCGAAAGCAATGCCCCGAACCGACTTGATGACCATGCTCAGCAGCGTCATCGAAGACACGCTCACGCCGTCTGCCGCAGCAAGCTAACCCGGTGACGTTTTCCGGTCAGCCCGGATGGTCGATGGCGAACGGCAGCAGATCGTCCATCGATACGTATTCGAGGATCTTCTGGTGCGTCGAGCCAAGGTACAACCGCGGTGCCATCCCAGCCCGCCACGCTTCGACCCAGCGCAACGCGCACAGACACCAGCGGTCGCCGCTCCGCAACCCCGCGAACGAGTACTCCGGCCGCGGTGTCGATAGGTCGTTCCCCATCGTTCTGGAGAACTCGAGGAACTCAGCAGTAACCTCTGCACACACCACGTGGGTTCCGGCGTCATCGGTTCCGGTGCTGCAGCACCCGTCTCGGTAGTAGCCCGTCAGCGGGTTCACCGAACAGGGCACCAACGGCACACCGAGAACGTTGAGATTGGCCAGGCGGTCGGTCATCGAATTCCCTCAGCTGCATACGGTGGCGCTGGGGCGCCGCTACGTCGGCGACCCGCCCGAACGCTACCCCCTGATCGCACCTAGCTCTGGACCCCAAGTTGGGACGGTAGGTTGAAGCGGGATGGCCAACGGAACGATCGCGAACGTCACTGCAGTTCAGCCGCCGTGGGTTCGAAGGCTCGATGAGTTGTACCTGCTCACACCGTTACGCATCGTTGCGGTGGTGGTGCTGGCAATCCTGCTGACCGCCGTTGTCGGCCGCGTCATCACGCGGCTCACCAATCGGGTAGTGAGCTTGCCGGGGTCAGATCGAGAGCGGGCAAATGCCCGGCAACGGGCCATGGGGACGGTGTTGCGGTCGACGGTCATCGGCATCGTGTGGGCGGTCGTCGTGATCACGATCGTCAGTGAACTTGGTATCAACATCGGCGCATTCGTCGCTACGGCAACGGTAGTCGGCGGTGCGATCGCGTTCGGCGCGCAAACGCTCGTACGCGATGCGATCGCCGGGTTTTTCGTTATCGCCGAAGATCAGTACGGGGTGGGCGACGCAGTGGACGTCGGGCATGCAACCGGAGTCGTCGAGCGCATCACGCTGCGCAGCGTGCGGCTGCGTGACTACGAGGGACGCATCTGGCACGTGCCACACGGTGGAGTCATCCGTACTGCAAACCTGTCGAAGTCGCCAAAGGCACTGCTCGACATCGAGGTGGCACGAACCAGCGACCTCGCTGACCTGCACGCCTGCGCTCAGGAATTGTGTGATCTGTTGGTGCAAGACGAGTCGCTGGCGGCTTCGCTGGCCGGCGTGCCGACCGTCGACGGCCTCATAGACGTGCGAGACGACCGCCTCGTCTACCGACTATCAGTTGAAACGAGACCTGGAGCGCAGGATCGTGTGCGCAAGCGTTGGCGCATCATGGCCCTCGACGCGTTCCGAGCTGGTGGACTCCAAGTACCTGCTCCACCGGCCCCGCCGACCGTGATCCATACCCACGAGTAGATCCGTTCCCACGAGTAGATCCACACCCACGAGTAGAGCTAGTTGGAGCGTTTGCGGGTTTGCTGCGCCACCCGTTTGGCCGCTTCCATAAAGTCCACCGCTTCAAGGGTCGACACGGCGGCAGAGTCCAGCAGGTTGACCTGTCGTGCGTCGGTGAGGCGAAGCGCTTGGCTGTTGATCGCGTGTTCGAACAAGTTGCGCGACACGCGAGCGTTGCCGAAGCGGTCGTCACGCATCATCGATTCGAAAATGAGCGTCAGCGACTCGGGCACGCCCCCACCAAGGTGGTACTGGCCAGCTGCAGCCATACGCTGGGTGATGACAACCAGTTCATCGGTGGCGTAGTCCGGGAATTCGAGTTCACGCGAGAACCGGGACCGCAGCCCCGGGTTGGAGTTGAGGAACGCGTTCATCAGCTTCGGGTAGCCGGCCGTGATGACCACCAACCGGCCACGATGGTCTTCCATCCGCTTGAGCAGCGTCTCGATGGCTTCGGCACCGAAGTCGTGCCCAACAAGGTTGGCCGGTGACAGCGCGTACGCCTCGTCGATGAACAGCACGCCGTCGAGTGCGTCTTTCACCGCCTTGTTGGTCTTGACGGCCGTGTGCCCGACGTACTGACCGACCAGACCGGCGCGATCCACTTCCACCAGGTGACCCTTCTTGAGCAAACCCATAGCGCCGTACGCTTCGGCAAGCAGCCTGGCAACGGTGGTCTTGCCTGTTCCTGGGTTACCGAGGAACACCAGGTGCTGACTCATGTTGACATCAGCAAACCCGTGTTCACGGCGCCGCGCCTGCACCTGCAAAAACGCAAGGAGCGTGCGGACCTGCTCTTTCACCGACTCCAGGCCAACCAGGTTGTCTAGCTCTAGTTGTATCTCGGGCAGGCTCCGAGGGGGGCCGACGCGAGCCGGCGGGCGCGTGCCCCCACGCCGTTTGGCCAGGAGGTCTTCGGCGTTTCGCTTGGCGAAATCACCTGCTTCGAGCAGGCGCTTGCGGATGTCGTCTGATCGTGCGATGCAGCGACGCTAGCTGAGAGCTTGCGTCGGCCCGGTTCCGTGCACCCGCCCAGGTGGGGCTGGCCACGGGAATCGCAACCCGTTTGGCGCATTGACAAACTGAACGTTCGTTAAGCAAACTGACAGCATGCGCACCTGGACCGACGAGCAGGACTTCGATCGCTTCATCCAAGGAGACGGCATCGTCGAAGCCGGCGACCAGATGCCCGATCGGTACCGCACCGAGGTGTTCAGGTTCATCGAGATGCACGCCAACTCCGAGCTTTTTGGCGGGCTGTGCGAGCACTACTGGGTGTCTCGTGCGCCAGGTCTTCACCGCAAGCTTGCGTTCTTGGCAAAGACCCAGGACGAGATCGGCCATGCCCACCTGCTCTACATGGTCGGAGCCGACCTCGGGTTGAAGGCACGCCAGCAGATGCTCGACGACCTCTTCGCCGGTCGGTCGAAGTTCCACAACGTCTTCCACTACAAGACCCATACCTGGGCAGATCAGATCGTGATCGCGTTCCTGGTCGACGCGGCCGCGCTCACCACGCAGCAAGCAGTCCTCAAGCAATGTTCCTACGGACCATACCGACGCATCCTTCGTCGCATCGTCAGCGAAGAAGGGTTCCATATGCGTCACGGAGAGGAGATGCTGCTCACCCTCGCCGATGGCACCGACGTTCAGCGCACCATGTTCCAGGCCGCGCTTGACCGTTGGTGGGAAGCAGTGATGCACTTCTTCGGGCCACCCGCAAAACCAGACGATCTCCTCATTCGGTGGCGGGTCAAGAGCGAGACGAACGAGGCATTGCGGGACAAGTACGTCCAGAAGTTCGTACCGATGCTGCACGACTACGGCTTCACCATCCCCGACCCTGCGCTCCATCAAGATCAGGCGGGCCGTTGGGTGATTGGCGAGATCGATTGGTCGGCACTGTCCTCTGCTCAGTCCAACCGAGGCGAGGACTCCGCGCACCGAATCGCTCGGTCACTCGCGGCATGGAACGACACCACCTGGGTCCGCGACATCCTCGACCGAAGCACGGTCGCCGGTCGCGCCGCATGAGCACGACAACGCAGCTCGCCCTCGTAGCCGTACAAGCCGCGGTGCGACTGGTTCCCGACCCCGAACTCGCGGGTATCGGCATTGGTTCGCTTGGCATGGTGAAGGCCGTGGTGCTTGGGCCAGATGGTGCGGCAAACATCACCCTCGTGCCCACGTTCCTCGGCTGCCCTGCGTTGAGCCACATCGCACGCGACGCCGAGGCTGCCGCCGTCCGAGCTGGGGCGACCACCGCCCGGGTGGTGTTCGACTACAGCACGCCGTGGACCACCCAACTCGTCGACTCTGACGCCCGCCAGCAGCTGGCTGAACTCGGAATAGCTGTCACGAACGGTTCGAAGCCGCTGTGTCCATTCTGCGGTTCGGCAGAACTAGATCAGATTTCGCAGGTCGGCCCGGCGTCCTGCCGGTCCGCCCACTGGTGTCAGTCATGCCGGAACGTCGTGGAGGTCTTTCGAGATTCTCAGCCTGTCGCGGTATCGCTTCCAATCCCAACCACACGGACATCACATGCACACCTATGAAGTGTTTCTGAAGCCCGACGGCAAAGACGGGTTCGCGCACGTGGGCAGCCTCGATGCTCCAGACGACGAGCTGGCGACGCTGTATGCCCGCGAGACATACATCCGTCGCGGCGAAGGCGCACATGCATGGGTTGTTCGACGAGGCAATGTGCTGGTGGTCGACCCCGACGATCTGGCGGTCACCTCACGGCGAGCACACGCATCCAACGACGGTCACATCGTGGCGGACCGCCGGCGGCAGCGTCGTGCTTCTGCCGAGACACAGCCATGAGCAACGAGCCGAGCGTCAGGCTGGCACCGCCAAGTCCGCTCGCACCGGCCGCCACGGCCGCTCTCCTGGCGCTCGCAGACGATGAACTGGTCATCGGTCATCGGCATTCCGAGTGGCTGGGCCTCTCGCCGTTTCTGGAAGAAGACCTCACCCTTTCGTCCATCGCACAAGACGAGTTCGGCCATGCTCGTGCCCTCTATGCATTGATCTGGCCGGAATGGTCGGACCGAGAGGCTGGGGTCACACGTCGTCCAGCGAGCCAGTGGCGGAGTTGCGAACTTACCGAGATGATGGGCCGCCCTTGGGAGTTGTCCTTGGTGCGCCATTTTCTCTACGACCTCGCCGAACCGCTGCGATGGAACGCTCTTGTCGAAGAGTTCGGTGGAACAGTCGAGGGACTTGCGGGTCTCGTGCCGACGGTATTGGCCGAAGAGCGTTTTCATGCGCGTCATGCAATCGACCTGATGGTGCGGCTGGGTTCCGACCCCGATGGTGCCGCGCGCCTCCAGCGACACCTTGACGCTTTGGGTCCACTCACAACGGGGATGTTGCAGGGCTTGCCGAAGGCTACGCCGTCAACGTTCGCCGAGCAGGTGAAAGCAGCGCTGGCAGGAACAGAATTGCGGAGTCCTTTCACGACGCCGAACCCGTCTCCGGCGATCGCAGACCGGTCCGTCCGGTCCGATGGCTTTGCCGAAATCCACGAATCATTGTTGGCCGTCGTCGAATGCGACCCATCTGCTCACTGGTAACAGTTCGCTGTTCGCCGCGTCAGTCACACATACGACGCGATGCGGTTAAAGGTTGCGCAGGTCGACGACGCGTTTCGCTTTGCCCTGGGACCGTTCGATGGTTCCGGGTGCACCAATCTGAACCGTGGTGGTCACCCCGATCAAGGTCTTGATTCGTTCGCTCAGCACAACTGCTTCCGCTTGCGCCTCGTCGTGACCGATGATGTCGGTCGTTTCAACATGCACGGCCAGTTCATCCATCACGTCTGGCCGGGTGACCACGAGTTGATAGTGACCACTCAACGCAGGGCGTGCCAGCAGCAACTCCTCGATCTGGCTGGGAAACAGGTTGACGCCGCGAATGATCAGCATGTCGTCGGACCGTGCGCTGATGCGCGCAAGGCGACGCATCGACCGTGACGTCGGCGCGAGCAGTGCCGTGAGATCGCGCGTGCGATACCGCACGATCGGAAACGCTTCCTTCGTGAGCGACGTGAAGACGAGTTCGCCCTTGGACCCATCGGGCAGCACTTCGCCAGTGACGGGATCAATGATCTCGGGGTAGAAATGGTCCTCCCAAATCACCGGCCCGTCTTTGCTTTCGATGCACTCACTAGCGACCCCAGGACCCATCACCTCGGACAGCCCGTAAATGTCAACTGCGTCAAGGCCCAGCGCTGCCTGAATCTTGACCCGCATCTGTTCGGTCCATGGTTCGGCACCGAAGATGCCGACCTGCAACGAGCTCGCCGGCGGGTCCAGTCCCACTGCTTGCATCGCCTCGGCGATGGCAAGGGAGTACGACGGGGTCACCATGATGATGTCAGGGCGAAAGTCCGTAATCAGCTGCACCTGCTTGTCTGTTTGGCCGCCGGACATGGGGACCACGGTGCAACCCAACCTTTCGGCGCCATAGTGCGCACCAAGCCCACCCGTAAATAGTCCGTACCCATACGACACGTGGACCAGGTCCCCGCGTTCGCCGCCAGCTGCGCGAATTGATCGCGCCACCAGATCGGCCCAGTTGTCGATGTCGGCTTTGGTGTATCCAACAACTGTCGGCTTACCAGTTGTGCCGCTGGACGCGTGGATGCGAGCCACCTCGCTTCGGGGGACGGCGAACATGTCGAACGGGTAGTTGTCCCGCAGGTCGGCCTTCGTCGTGAACGGGAACTTTGCCAGGTCGCAAAGATCCATGAGATCATTGGGATGCACTCCGGCCTGATCGAAAGCGTGTCGATAGTGCGGAACGTGCTCGTACACCCGCCGCAGCGTGGCGCCGAGCCGCTCGAGTTGGAGTGCGCTGATCTCGTCTCGGCTAGCGGTTTCGATTGGGTGCAACGCGGCCGGATTGCGGGTTACCATGGCAGGTTCCTTTCAGGACGTACTGGCGCCGGTCGCCAGCCCCGAACACGTCATCGCGACGATCTGGTCCGCCAGCTGCGACGCGTGAAGTTTGCCGCCTGGGCGATACCACTCCACGATCGAGGTGGCCGTTCCAATGGCGAGGCGAGCTGCGACATGTGGGTCAACGTCGGCCCGAAGAGAACCCTCTTCCTGGGCGGCCTTGATGATGTCTGCAATCCGGCGGTCGAAGTGGCGTCGACGATCAAGCGCCGTTCGTTCGGTTAGAGAATTGCCCCGTGCCCGAAGCAACACCGTGACTTCCGCCAAAAGATCGTGTTCCAGTTCCACGACTCGGCGAAGCACGTGACGGAAACGGTCTATGGCCAGGCCGTTGACTGACTCCGGTTCGTCGAGCACGGCGAAGAGGGCGTCGAGTGCCCGTTGCAACCCACGCGCCAGCAGATCTTCCTTGCCGCTCATGTGGTGATAAAACGCGGCCTTGGAGACATCGGCAGCAACGGCGAGGTGTTCCATCGATGTTGCGTCGTACCCGCGTGAGCGGAACACTTCGAGTGCAATGTCGGCGAGTGAGTCGATGTCGTGGCGCTGACGGCCGTTCGGTTTTGCTGGCTTGGCCACAGCAATGACCTTACCGATCGTTCAGTCAGCGCATCAAGTACGTTTTTGAGCGGCTTCAGCGTCGAGACCGTCTCGGAGCTTGCGCATGATTGCGCCGACCGTGGCGAGGTCTTCAAGCCCGATGTAGTCCTGAATCATCTTCCGCAACGCTGTGGCATGGTGCCGTTTCGACTCTTGTGCAGTCTGCACGCCAAGGTCGGTCAGTTCCATCCACGTCACTCGACGGTCGTGCTCGCAAGCAACTCGTCGGGCCAAGCCTGCCTCGGACAACTTGTCCGCGACCTTCGTGAAGCCGCCACTCGTCAGTTCCACCTCACGCGCCAACTGGGTCATCGGGAGCCGATGGTCGGGGGTACGTTCGAGCCGCAACAGCACCTCAAACCAGGTGCGCCCGGGGCATTGCGATTCGTCCATCTCAGCTTGGAGCCGATTCGTGGCCCGGGTGTAGCCCTCGACAAGCAAACCCCACTGGGTGATCAGGTCATCGTCTTTCACGGAAATATCTTGACAGGAAGATAACTGGATTGCTACTCTCTTTCTAGCAAGATACTTCCCTGCAAGGGACTTACCCAAAGGAACGCTATGTCGACCACTTCTGCAGCTACCGCACCAACCACCACTCTCACTCCTGGCCTCTGGAACATCGACGCTGCTCACAGTTCCGTCGGGTTCGTCGCACGCCACCTCATGATCTCCAAGGTCCGCGGCACGTTCGATTCGTTCTCCGGCACCATCGACATCGCAGACGACCTGGCAGCATCAAGCGTCGAGGTCAGCATCGACCTGTCTTCGGTCAACACTGGCGACGCTGCCCGAGACGGCCACCTCAAGTCGGCCGACTTCTTCGCTACCGAGGCCGCCGAGAAGATGTCGTTCCGCAGCACGTCTATCAATATCGTGGGCGCAAACTTGTCCACCGCGACGATGACGGGCGATCTCACCATCCGTGGAATCACCAAGCCCGTTACGCTTGACGTGGAGTTCGAAGGGGTTGCCGTCGACCCTTGGAACAACACCAAAGCAGGCTTTACCGCTTCTGGCGAGATCAACCGCAAAGACTGGGGCATCGAATGGAATGCTCCGCTCGAAGCCGGCGGCGTGCTCATTGGTGAGAAGGTCAAGCTTCAGCTCGACATTCAAGCCGTCAAGGCCTGAACCACCAGCAGCTCAACGCAGCAGCTCTACCCCAGCCCCTCGAAAAGGAACGACCAGGAGCCAACATGGCCGCAGTGCAACGTCTCAATCACGCCGTTCTCTACGTCGGTAACGTCGACGCAGCCGTCGGGTTTTACTCCGATGCACTCGGTATGGAAATTGCCCATCAGTTTCCCGGTGCCGCATTCATGCGATCCGCGGGGTCGGCCAACGACCACGATCTGGGTTTGTTCCAGATCGGGACCGAACGCCCGGGCCCAGGACCCGGCCGACGCGGGCTCTACCACCTTGCCTGGCAGGTCGACACCATCGACGATCTCGTGGAAATCGGCCGCAAGCTTTCCGAACGCGGTTCGCTGGTTGGCATGTCAGACCACGGCACATCGAAGTCCCTCTATGCCGTTGACCCCGACGGCATCGAGATCGAAGTCATGTGGGCCGTGCCGGTGGACTCGTGGCCATCCGAAGGAGTGGGCACCCGAGCACTCGCATTGGACGCAGAACTGGCCAGGTGGACTGGTACCGCAACCGGACACCAGGCCAACGTCCTTCAATCGCAGTGAGGCTGCTGGGCGGCCAGATTGAGGCCGCACAGATCCATCGGTCACCCCTTGCACCGACGACCCCCCTCAAGCCCCTCGTGCTCTTGCACGAGGGGCTTGGTTCCGTCGGGCTATGGAGGACGTTTCCTGAACATCTACACGTTGCGTGCCAAGGCGTTGAGCTGCTGGCGTATTCACGCCACGGATACGGGGCCAGTTCCCGGCCGACCCTTCCGCGGCCCGTTAGATACATGCACCACGAGGCCGACGTCGTGCTGCCAGCTGTTCTCGACGAACTGGGCATCACATCACCAGTGCTGCTTGGTCACAGTGACGGTGCGTCGATTGCCCTGCTATACGCAGGCTCTCCCCGCCACGAGAGTTCCCAGCCAGGTGGCCTCGTTTTGATCGCACCGCACGTGTTCGTGGAAGACATCGCGCTGTCCGCGATCGAGGCGGCCCTTCAGCAATACCAGGCTGGTGACCTCCGGGCCCGGCTCGCCAAACATCACGCCGATGTCGACGCCGCGTTTATGGGCTGGAACGACGTCTGGTTGTCTGCACCTTTTCGAAATTGGAACATCCAGGATCGGCTCGCTGGAATCACGTGCCCTTTGCTGCTCATCCAGGGAACAGCCGACCCGTATGGTACTGCGGCACAACTAGACGCCATTGAAGCCGGAGTCAAAACTCCGTCAGCCAGCATCACCCGGGTGATCATCGACGGGTGCGGCCATGCGCCACACCTAGAGCGGCCCGATGTGGTTCTCGCCGCAGTCGCGTCGTTCGTCAACCGGCTCGAACAGTCAATCGCCTGATCGTCGTAGCATCGCCGAATGCCCCTCGCGCCCACCAACGGAATCCAGCTGTATTACGAGACCCATGGTGACCCGGCCAACCCAGCGTTGCTGCTCGTCAACGGCCTGGGTAGTCAGATGACCAACTGGGGCGAAGGGTATTGCGAGGCGCTCGCCGCGCGCGGCCGGTTCGTGATTACCTTCGACAACCGAGACGTTGGACTGTCGACGCACCTTCACGATGCGAAGGTTGACCTCGCCGGGGTCATCGCGGCTGGCCGCAACGGAACAGCAATGCCTCGCGTTCCGTACTTGTTGTCGGACATGGCCAACGACGCAGTCGGCCTGCTTGAGCACCTCGACATCGGAGCAGCCCACATCGCTGGGTCGTCTATGGGAGGAATGATCGTGCAGCAGATCGCCATCGATCACCCGTCGCGCGTCCTCACGTTGACGTCGGTCATGTCGACCACCGGCGAACCCGACTACTTCAAGTCCACACCCGAGGCAGACGCCGCTCTTGGACGACCCATCCCGCCTGAACGCGAGGCCTACATCGCTGACGCAATAACACGCGCGCAGGTGACTGCTAGCCCGCGCTACTTTGACCCGGCCGAGACAGCGAAGCGTGCCGGCGTTTCTTTCGACCGTGCCTTCGATCCTGTTGGCCGCCTTCGCCAGATCGCTGCGATTCGCGCTTCTGGCCACCGGGCCGATGGTCTGCGCGCATTGCAAATCCCCACTCTCGTGATCCATGGACGCGTAGACCCGCTGATCCTTCTTTTGGGTGGTGAACGCACCGCGGCGATCACTCCGGGTGCAAACCTCATGGTGCTCAACGACATGTCTCACGACCTGCCGCGCCCGTTGTGGCCACTCATCCACGACGCCATCCTCAGTCACACAACCCACGCCGTGTAGCCACACACTGTAAGCACACACTGTAAGCACACACATTTTCGTGCATCAGCGAAGCTGACGGCACAGCTCACTAACGTTGTTCGCCATGGCGGTAACCACCAGTGAACAGACCCATCGAAGAATCCTGTGGTCGGTACGAATGTTGTTGGTGCTGGCACTTGCCACCACCGTCGCGTTTCCAGAGTGGGAACAGTTCAAGGGCAAAGGTATGGCCCTCCGAGTTCCGGTGTACCTGCTGCCTGCTGCGATCGTTCCGATTGTGTGGTGGATTCGCAAGAAGCGACGCCCGTACCCGTATCTCGTCGATGCGCTCGTCATTGCACCGTTCCTGGCCGACACACTCGGAAACGTGCTCGGCTTCTATACCCGCTACGACGTTACTGACGATGTGCTGCACTTCGTGAACTGGATGTTGTTGATGGGCGGCATCACGTTTGCGCTATTGCGAACCCGAGTCAACAAGCTCACCGCATGGGGGTTGGGATGGGGCCTTGGTGCGTTGGCCATCATCTGGTGGGAGGCTGGCGAGTGGCTGGTACAGGAATTGGGTACCAACGGTTTGCAGCTCACCTATGGAGACACCATTGGCGATCTCATCTTGTCCAGCACCGGCGGAGCGGTTGGATCTGCACTGGCGGTCTTCTTCACGCGTCGTGACACTGGCACGTCTATGCCAGTGTCTGCATCCCTGATCTGAACGGAAGGTTGACAATCGTGGAAAAGACCCGCTGGGCAATGGTTGGAACCGGGTTGATGTTGCGCCTGATCGGCCGCGATTTTGCGTTGACGGAGAACGTCGACATGCGGGTCATCGTCTCTCGCAGCAAAGCCAGAGCTGAGGAGGCACAGAACGAGTTCGGCTTCGCTGACTCCTCGGCCGACTTCGACTCGGTGCTCGCCCGACCCGATATCGACGTGGTGTACATCGCGACGCCGCACAGTCTGCATTTCGAGCAGGCCATGGCCGCGCTCAGGGCTGGCAAGCATGTGTTGGTCGAGAAATCGATGACACAAAGCGCAACGCAAACACGCGACCTGTGCGCGTTCGCAAAGTCACGGGGGCTCTTCGCCATGGAGGCGATGTGGATGGCCTTCAACCCGGCAATCGTTGAGCTGCAACGCCGCATCGCGCAGGGGGCAATCGGCGACGTGCAGTTGGTCAGCGCCAACTTCTGCATCGCCGCGCCCTTCCGCGCCGATTGGCGGCTGTGGGCCAAAGATCTCGCGGGTGGTTCAACGTTGGACCAGGGCGTTTACACCTTGTCGCTTGCGCACATGCTCCTTGGCACTCCCGACAAGATTTCGGCATCGGGGACTGTGCTGCACGGGGTCGACGCCGAAGTGGTGGCAACGCTTCAGTACCGCGCAGGGCAGCGGGCTCTGTGCCTCAACGGCCTCCGCTCGTTTTCACCGCTCACGGCATATGTGGCGGGCACCTCGGGGGTGATCGACATTGCGGGTTCCTTCTGGAGCACCGACAGTTTCGAACAGCGCCTGGCAGGCGACGGGAGCTGGGCCCACACGGACACGTTCACCTACGAGCGTGAAGGCGCCGGTTACGTGCCGATGCTGCGGGCCGTGAGCTCAGCAATCCTCGACGGCAACACCGAACACGAACTGCGCACGCACGCCGAAACCATTTCGGTAGCTGAGTCGATGGAAGAAGTGCTGCGGCAGGTCCTCACACCTGCCGTTACGCCCGAGTAGTCGTGAAAGCTACAACGCTGCCGTAACCGTGACGGCGTCGCCATCGATGCTGACGACTACCGGGACCTGCCGTTCGTCTCCAGCAACCAGAACGATGGCCGGATCCGTGCCAGCCAGGGTGATGGAGACGACCGGAAACTCATCTGCTTGCAGCGCAGCTCGCCCCGCCTTCGAATCATCTTCGCCCGATGCAGCGACGGCGCTACTGACATCGATGTCGACAGTTCCAGATTGAGCGATGCCAGCGCACACCGACAGTTCGCCACTCATAGCCTGCGTGCTGAGTTCGATCATTTTCCCTGCGCTGGCCGGATCGGCAACAGTGAGCACCGCCCGGCCGGATTCGAAACTCAACGGCGAGCAGCCAGAGGTTCCTGCCGCCGATAGCGAAGTCGTAGATGCGTCGAGCGTGTCGAACGACAGCGGTGGGGGCGGATCTTCCTTGAACACGTTGATGTACAGGTAGATGGCGATCCACGACAGCGCTAGCAGCGCGACGATTCCACCGACACCGAACATGAGGAAGCGAAGAACTCGCATAGTGATCCTTGGGGAGCGAATCAGCGGGCAAACACGATGGCGAATTCGAGCAGACCGTTGTTCTCGGTCTTCACGAAGGGAGGCAAGCTTGGATCGTCGATGCCATAGTCTGCGAAGAGAATCCGTACGTTGCCAGTCACCTGGAGGGTGGCACCATCTCGGCGGGCCTTCACGTCGACGTTGATGTCTTTCGTAACGCCATGGAGCGTGAGGGACAAGGGAATTGTCTTTGCAATCTCCACACGGTCTGCGGGAACTGACCCCAGCTCGACCGGGGACTTCAACTTCATAGTGGCCTTGGGGAACTTCGCGGTTTCCAAGATTCGCCCTTGGACCTGGTCGTCTCGGCGGCCACTGTCACTCTCGAGCTTGGTCAGATCTGCTGATAGTTCCATCGACTTCACTGTTGTTCCTTCGATGACGAGCGTGCCCGCTACGGCGTTGGTCCGCCCGGCGCCTTCGGTATCTTGCCCCTGGAGGATTTCCTTCACCCGGTAGCCGACAGTTGACGCGGCTGTCGGCATCCATGTCCCCTCGATGCCATTTCCGGTGAGGACAACGGTGCCACCGCCCGCCACTGTGGTGCCAGCAGCTTTATTGACACTGGTGGTGGTTGAGGTGGCAGCCTTTGCCCACACCAACTTTCCGGCCTTCCTCGTGCACACCAGCGAGCCGGACTTCAGCCCAGCCTTACTGCAGGCCTTGCCAGCCTTTGGCGCCGTCACCGCTGGCGCTGACTGGGCGCTAACCATGAGCGCACCTAGGGCAACAGCCGAGACAAGGCCAACGGCCAAGGTACGGCGGATTGTGAAAGATGTTGTGGGCATGGAAGAACCTCCAGAAGATCGGGTCGAACGAACTGCCACTGTGTACGAAGTTCAGGACCCAGTTGTTCACCAAACCTTTGGTTCACGACAGTGTCCTCAGCTTCCTACCAGCCATTTTCTTTTGGCGAGACGGTGGATCAGGCGAGACGGCGAAGTTCAGCGTTGCGGATGTACACGGCCACGTAAACAACCCACGCGATCGCGGCGGCTCCGCTCATCGCGGCACCCGGGCTGGACCGGTGCGCAATCATTCCGAGGACCAGCGCACCAAGCGGCATGAAACCAGCCTGGGTCAACACGTAGAGCGCCATCACTCGGCCCATCAACGGCTGCGGGGTACGGGACTGAATGAGGCCCTGGTTCATGTTGATGTAGAAGCCGACCGGTCGCCCTTGCGGATCAGAATCATTGACGTGATCGCAATCCCGGCGCCCATGAACGCCAGTGGGATCGCGGAATCGCCAGCGTCTCGCCCAAGGCCCTCTTTCACGTGCGCCTGAGCGGTCACCATCACCGCCGGGTTGATCGTCACGCGGGCGTTTCAGCGGCTGTCGTCACGCGGTCGTCAGAGGCAAGCACCAACGGATCGTCCCAGTGCAACCCGAACCGATGCCAATCGTCTCGAGCTTCTCGATCTACAGAGTGATCACGTTCAAGCCCCGGATGTCAGCCCATTGCGCGGCCGTAAAGTCCGCTGTCAGGAAATGATCGGCTTGAATCGTCTCAGCCGCGGCCACATGCAAGGCTACCGATGCAGGGGCGCCGAGCCAGGCAAGGTCAACGGCCGATCGGTGCGACAGATCGTTCGGCAACACCACGGACAAGGTGTTCATCGCCCACACCCACGCAACGCGATCCAAACTTCGGCCGATCAGGGATGGCACCTCTACTTCGGTGAGGGTCGACGTGCAGGCAGCGTCGAACGACGCCCAGATGGCGGCCGCTCGATCGCCGCTCGAACCCGGCGATAAGGAGACGGCAACGGCAGAAGCGTCGATATAGCCGATGGTCACTCTGCTGGCACCCACGACGCGAGGCTCCGCGAGCGGATGGCAGCTGGATCGCGTGGCGCTTCTGGCAGTCGAATTGTGCCGTCAGCGACAAGCGCCGCGTAGCGAGTTGGGCGATTCACAGGTACAAGCCGGCACAAAGGAACGCCAGCCTCGGTCACAATCACTTCCTCGCCCTCACGCACATGATCGAGAGCGGCTGCTGGGGTTCGGCGAAGTTCCGTCAGGCTTATCTGCATACTCCGATCATAGTGTGCATACACACTCGACTCAACATGCACACACGGACCACTCAACACCCACTTGCGTCAGTAGCGTTCTGCCATGGGTGCCTCCGCTACGTCTCGCCCGACCCAGTTCGACGACGTACTCGAAGTCGTTCGGTCCATCTGCGGTTCCTTGCCGGAAGCCACAGCAGTCGAAGCGTGGGTCGGGATCCGTTGGGAGGTACGGAAGAAGAACTTTGTCCAGATTGTGGACATCCAAGACGGGCGACCACCCGTGTTTGCACGAGAGGCAGGGTCCGACGGACCGCTCTGTGTTCTCATGCTGAGATGCCCACTCGACGAAGTGGAGTCATATCGACGCAACGGCCATCCATATTTCGTGCCGCCATGGTTTGCCAATCTCATAGGTGTACGTATCGATGAGCAAACCGATTGGAAGGAACTCGGCGAGCTGATCATCGACAGCTACCGCGTCTGCGCGCCCAAGCGGCTCGTCCAGAAATTCGACGACCTGCTGCCTGTGCCGCCGACTGAACTATGACCATGGGGATGTATTTCACGTCCGACCTGCACATCGGGCACGACAAGCCGTTCATCTGGCAATTGCGCGGGCATCAGAACGTCTGGGAACACGATCGAGAGATCGAACGTTCGCTGCGTTCGCTTCGCTGCGACCACCTCTGCCTTTTGGGAGACGTCATGATGGGGACCAACAAGGCAGAACGGCTGGTCAGGTTCATCCGCTCGCTGCCCTACCCGGTCACGCTGATCATCGGCAACCACGACCCGGCTGTTGCCCAGTTGCTCGCTCTTGCCCCCGACCTCGATATCCACACATCGCTCGACCTGGAGGTTGAGGGAGTTCAGGTCACCCTGTCGCACTACCCGGCCAACTTCGTTGATCACCGCGGCCGCGACTTCACCGCGCATCTGCCACCCGACGACGGCCGCATCGTGCTGCACGGTCACACCCACTCCTCGCAGCGCTTCTCGGTGTCCCCGAATGGCACCCGCCAACTGCACGTCGGATGGGACTCCTGGGCCGGCCCCGTGACCTCGAAGGACTTGCTCGCGCTCCTCACGAGCGTCGCGCCACTGACCAATGGAGGTCAGGTAGGCGCCCAACAATTGGGTCATGATGGACAGATGGACCAGGCGAGATGGCAGCAAGCCAGGCTGATTCCGACGACGGGAATCAGCGGGCAAGACGAGCAGGAGATGAGGGCAACGAAGAGCCCTGCCCAGGACCCGCTCCCTCGGGCTGGTCTCCGGAAGCGCAATAGTCAACCGCCCTCAGGAAGTACCGGGTGAGGATGCGAAGTCGGTTATCGCCGGGTTCGGCTGGGCGCGTTGATTTCAATTCCGTTACTCGTGTGCTCGCCCAACAATCCGGTAACGCGAACGACTTATGGGCCGGCTCTGAGTGTGGGGTGGGTGTTGGGGTGTGGTGGGTCGCGACGGAGTGTCCCGTTGGGCATGACGGCAACGAGGGTGTTGTTCTGCCAGTGGAGGCGGATGTGTTTTCGGTGTATTTCGCGGTGGTGGTATGCGCACATAAGAACAAGGTTGGGTAGTTCGTGTGTGCCACCGTGTTCGCGTTCTCGGATGTGGTGGATTTCGCACCATCGTGGCGGGTGTCCGCATCCGGGGTATCGGCAGCCACGGTCTCTGGTGACTACGGCTTTGCGGTTCCGGGACGGGATTGCGGTGGTTGGTGTTCCGACATCGAACGCAACACCGGTGAGGGTGGCAGCGATCGCGGTGATGGTGGCGTCGCACATGACTTGTTCGATTTGCCAGTTCCGGAGGAACCAGTTCCCGCTGGTGTGGCCGGTGTTGTCGGCCGGGTGGAACACGATGTTGACGTTGGGGCGTTCGTTCCCTACGTGGGGCCGGTCGCCGTTAGCGAGCGACGCGGCACAGATGTCGACCAGGGCATCGGCGCGACGCTGCGTGGGGGTCCGGGTGTCCTCGGGGGATGGTTTGGGGAGGGCAGCGGCGAGGGCGGTTGCGAGCGTTTCGCCGGCGACCGGGTCGAGGAGACCGTCGATGCGCCACATGCCGTTGAGCATTTGCACGAGTTGGAGGCGGCGTTGTTCGTGTTGTTTGTCTCGTCCGGTTTCGGGGCCGTTGTCGGTTGTTGGGTCGGAGAGTTCATCGTCGCAGAGACACGCCCACCGGCGGATGAGTAACCCAAAGGTTGTCGCGTCGAGGTTGGTTGCTGCGTCGAGGAGGATGTGTTCGTCGCGTGTCGCGAGTCCCAGACGGGTCGGGGTGACTGCTGCGGTGAGCGTCCTCAGGTGTCCGACACCAACAGTGCCTGTTTCGACCGCCTCGGCGAACAACAACAATTCGACGAGCAGGTTGGCTTGGGCGCATCGTTCACTTCCTTCGCCTCGGCG
>JAYSSK010000174.1:0-1574 GCA_043720595.1 Acidimicrobiia bacterium | reverse complement strand
ACCGTCGAAGTTGGCTGCTGACGTCCACAGGCAAGACTATATCGGATCTAATATGTCCCGTGCTCGACTATTCGCGCCGCAGCCGACGACCTATCGCTCTTGTGGTCGGCCACCCGGTCGACCAGTGGCAAAGTTCGGGAGCCTGCGCGTAGAAACCGTCAGAACGCAACCAGAGTAGGTGCCGGTTCGGTGCAACTGGCGGCGATGACTTGTCGTTGTTGACCTAGAAGATGCGAGTGTCTACTTGGTCTCGTTCGGGTGTGTTGTAGCGCACCGGGTGAAGTGCACCGTCTGGTTCGCCTTGTCGATTGCGTACCAGACCCGGGCGCCGTTGCTGAGTTCGTATTGCCATTGTGGGACCGTTTGTCCGTTGACGATGACGGCGGACAAGGAACCTTTGAGTGGGTGCTGTTTATCTGGGTTGTCGACGGCCGTTGGATCCAACTCGAGCCGGTCATACAACGTTCGGCATAGTCCGAGTTGGGTAGCGCAAAGGTCGACCCAACCCTTCTCAGCGGCACGGTCGGCGTACAGCAGTTTCCACTCCGACTTCCGTTTCGGTCGTCGGACTTCTTGTTTCTTGACCATCAGGGTCGGGCAACCTCGACTGCCGTGCCATCAAATGACAATGCGGCGGGAGGTCCTGCTGCCCAGGCGCGAGCGGTGCCACGCCACGCGGCGAGCGAGTCGAGAAGCGGGCGCCATGTTTGCAGCGCCTCGCTGGTTTCAGCGAGCGGGCCGACCTCGGCGGCGAGTGCGATTTGATCGTCGGCGGGAAGTGCTCTGGTCCACGGCCATGCGGCGTTCAGGATCATGCGAACATGATCAGGTTGCTCTGTCGCGACGACGGCGGCGAGCAAGCGGCACAGGTCGCGCATGACCGTGGCCACCTCGTGATCGGGTGGAGCGATCCTGTACTTGTGCGAGCCGCGTGTGACGATCACTTCGCCAGCCTCGTCCAGCGCTTCGCCGACCTCAGGGCTGCGCCGCGCCAAGTCGGACCATTGGAACTCAACAGTGGTGCTCATGTCGGAAACCTTACCGCCATTCTGAACACATTCGGAATCATTTCCGAACTATTAGCGCGTACTTTGCCCGTCGACCGGAGTGGATCGCCGATGATGGCCTGCTGGGGTTCAGCACCAGGAACGAGTCCATGTCGGTTTTGCTTCTGACCGCAGAAGGCTGAAAGCCGTCGTGCAAGTCACTGTAGAACGGACCACTACGGCGGCGGACCGTGCAACAGCCGTGCATCAAGCAAGCCGAAACGGTGGGCCAGTTTCGGGGGTTGCTGCACGAAACTGGCCCACTCACCATTGATGTGAACCATCGTGACCTGGGACGATGCCACTCGCCGACGAAAGAGTACGTGTACGTACTCAGCTTTGTGAGCTGCGGTTGAATAAACAACTCACAAGTCCCTGACCAGGTGTTTTGGAGCGGGTGACGGGAATCGAACCCGCGTTCTCAGCTTGGGAAGCTGCACCAAGCTGATCGACGAACTCGCAGGTCAGCGGGCATTTCGCCTGCTCAGAGCATCGACAACAGGTTCCAGGTGTTGTCCTTCGGCACCC
>JAYSSK010000173.1:0-1576 GCA_043720595.1 Acidimicrobiia bacterium | reverse complement strand
AGATACGCTCGCCTGCATGCGGACCGTCGTGGTTGGCACTCGCCCTCCGGAACTTGCAGCCCTGATCGCTGCGCGCCGGACAAAGGGACTCGACTTGTTCGACGAACTCTGGAACGGCGACCTCCACATGAACCCGGCACCGCACGCGCGCCACGGCGATCTGGAATTTCAGTTGCCTCAGATCCTTGGCCCCATTGCCAAAGCAAAGGGGCTGTTCGGCAAAGGTGTGTTCAACCTTGGCAGTCCGAACAACTATCGGGTGCCGGATCTCGGCTTCACCCGAGGGCGTATCAACGACACATTCGTTTCCACAGCTGCGCTCGTCATCGAGATTGTGTCGCCGGGCGATGAGACTTTCGACAAGTTCCCGCACTACGAGGAATTCGGCGTCGAGGAGGTCATCGTGGTGGACCCCGAATCTCGCACCGTTCAGATCTTTCGCGGCAGAGAACGCGTCGGCCGTTCGGCCCTCCTCGAAATCACTGCACAGTGGCTGAACGAACAGCTGGACTGGCCGGACTGACCAGCCCTAGGTGGCGCCGGCAAATCGTGCAGTAAATCAGCCTCAGCCAGAGTTATCGAACGATTTGTCGACCCGCGGGTCACCGCTGAGCGCCATCACCAGTGCTGCCGCTACGGCGAACACGCACAGTGCAGCGCTGATCGAGGCCTGATCCGCAATCCAACCCGCCAGCGTCGGCCAGAATGCGCCCACCGATGACAACGTGCCCACGATGGCAGCTACTGACGCTGAGCGCCCGGGGACCACGGTCAGCTCCCGGTGATGCAGGTCTGCCCAGACGAACCCCATCCCCACGCCCACTACGGTCATCGCTGCCGTCGCAGCAACGGCGGCCGTAAGCGCGCTGATAGAACCCAATTCGTGCGACGCAACGGCTGCGGCAACCAGCAACGCTCCAAGTGCCAGGCAGGGTCCGCCGTAGCGACGTGCTGCACCGTTGATGCCGCGTCGGTCAACCACCGCACTCGATGCGAGCCCGCCCACCACGTAGCCCACAGCGATGAACTGTGCGGTCACCGGACGATCGATCGCAATGGCCGCAACAGCGAACGCGGCAACAGGTTCGTCCAGCGGAAACAACAACGTGTACAGAACAATGAGGCGAAGGACCGAACGGTTGCGAATCAACTCCGTCATGGGTACCCGTTCATCGGTTGCCGCAACGTGGCGCGGCGGGTAATGCACTGTGCTGATGAACACGGTGTACAGCCCGAGCGCGGCGGCGGTCGCCCAGAACACGCCGCGCCAGCCAATGAACGTCGCTGCCCCAATGGCCAGTGTCACCGGGCCCAGTAGGTCGCCGACGAAGCTCAGAAGGTGTTGCCTGCCGAGAGATCTTTCCAACTGCTCGCCGGTCATGGATTCTGCAAGCGCAGCTTCTAGCGGCCCAATCACCAGGTCGCCGGCGGCGCCCAACAGCAGTACGCCGAAAGCGAGGACCCAAAACCGGTCTCCGGCGGCGAACAAGACCAGACCGAGCGTCTGCAGCGCCGACCCCATGACAGCAAGCAGGCGTCTGTCCCACACGTCGGCGAGCGCGCCCAGCGGACCGCC
>JAYSSK010000172.1:0-3797 GCA_043720595.1 Acidimicrobiia bacterium | reverse complement strand
AGGCCCTACAGTCCTAAACATCGATGGCCTCTCGCGGAACCCTTGTACCAGAAGGGATCCCAGAGGCCATCGTCACACACCCCCACCCAAAACGCGAGCACCAAACCCCCAGCTCAACCACTATTTCCGGGGGAAGTAACTAAGGAATCGTGCGCAGATAAGGAGGCGTCGACTGCGATCGGAGAATACCGTGGGTCCTCAGCAGCGCTGTTAGATCTCGCACTTCAGGATGTTTTGAAGCCGAGTTCGGGAAACCGAATTCGATGCGACGAAATCAATCCGCGGTTTGCTCGAGAACTCATCAGGACGGTCACCAGCCATAACCGATCATGACCAGCACACCTCACCAACCCGCAGACCCCGCCAGATTGTGAAGAGCCGCGAAACACGGCATCAACCTCCTCACAGCACTCCGACAACTCTTCACCACCGGACCCTGGATCCTACCCCGACCCGCACCCGCATGACCCCGCCACCGAGCCCTGAATAGTTACCGTGGGACCTTGCAAGGGGCCGCCAAATGGTCGAGACGGCTGTGGGCTCGGACGGCCGATACGCACCGGCTCCTCTCTGTCAAGCGCGGTCTAGCCGAAGCGGAGTTGTTCTCGAATATCGGGCCGGTCGAGTACCTCGACGTGGCGAATGAGGCCGTCGACGACGTCAAGCACGATCATGCCCCGGTCAACGCTTGGCAACACGTTGGAATGGTCTCCGAGTTGAGACCACGGCCCAGGTGGCTTGGGAGCCGTGTAGAACGATGCACAGAAGCTGTCTTGGCATGTGCACTTCGCCCACACCGCTGGAGCAGAGACCTGTGCTGCAAGCACGGGCTCGCCGTCATGCTGGAGGGCGGCGGCCAGCTCATGAGCGAACTCAGACGCAACACAGGTGCCCGTTCGTCATGAGTCGATTCTCGCAGGGGACCGCCAGCTCCAACGCAGCAATTTGGTGGTCCGACGTTGATCGGCATCAGGGGCCGGGTTCGAGGCGGGCAGTTGAGGACGTCTGGTGGCGTGTAGCCGGCGGCGTGATCAGCTTGCGCCCGGTGCTGATGCTTTGTTGTGGCCACGCCTCGCGTGGACTCTTCGGTTCAGTTTGATTTCGAAACATCTGGATATACGAAATTGTTCCGGTATATACTTGCTCATGGGAAAGCATCTGGTTGATCTTGACGATGACGCCTTGAGCGCGGCGCGGGCCGAACTCGGCACGACCACGATCAAAGACACAGTCAATGAGGCATTGCGACGAGCAACTGCAGACAGAGCCGTCCGTATCAACAATGCGCTCGATATCCTCGCCGACGCGGACCTCGATGATCGCGAAGAAGCGTGGCGCTAACCCACCTCGCCGATACGAGCGTTCTCAAACGACTGGCAAACCCGAACGTTCGAGCGATCGTCGAACCGCTTGCGCACGCAGGCCATCTGGCAAGACCGACAATCTGCGATCTCGAAGTTGGCTACTCAGCACGAAACGCCGAAGAGTGGGACCGGTTCATCGCGGCTCTTGGAGCATTCGATCTCATCGAGACCACGGCACAGCACGTGACAAGAGCGTTGCAAGTTCAACGCATCCTCGCTTCGCGAAGCCAGCGCGGTCGTAAAATCCCTGATCTACTCATTGCCGCGGCGGCCGAAGCACTCAATCTCACGGTTCTCCATTACGACGCCGACTTCGATCTCATCAGCGCCGTTACTGAACAACCATGCCAATGGGCAGTCCCCGCAGGATCAATCGACTGACGGCATCTACTAAGCACACGTACTTAACGGGCCGTGCCCCCCAACGTACGCGGGTGCCGCGACAACTCGCCAAACCAGTCGAACTAGCCCGCACGATCCGGCACGAGTGCGTGCGGCGTGAGGGCACTGCCGAACGCCGGGAATGTGCGGTCTGAATCGTCGGCGAGAACAGCAGTGCAAGAATCGGGCGCACCGACACGGCCCATGGAGCCCTTCAAGCCGGTTGACTTGAGAGTTGATACGTACACCGATGAACGACACTGGCTGCGGCGGTCGCTGTGAACCACCGTCCCGGCAGGCGAGCGGTCGCTGACCGCATGCCGCAGACCGACGACTGCGTGCTCACCGGTCATCCGATCGGCCATCGAGTACCCGACAATCCGGTTCGACCACACATCTTTCACCGCACACAAATACAGCTTCCCGTCCACCGGATGCGTGCGATGCCTGCGCGTTCCTTCGCGGGGACAAATCTGAGGAAGTGGGGGCAGTTGAACCGGCGCTAGTCAGCGAGATTCGCAGGCGCCGACGACGCTCGCCAGTTGCGGCATTCCACAACAAACGCGTCGAACAGACGCTGCTGTTGTTCGATCTCTGCCGCATCGTCTTCAGGGTGCCACTGCACGCCAACAATCCAGCCGGAAGCACCCTCGACAGCCTCGATATGACCGTCCAATGCGCGACCGGTGACTACCAATCCATCGGCCAACCGATCGATCACTTGATGGTGAACACAGTGGCCAACCGGTTCCGTTGTCCCCATGGCAACGGCAGCCCGGCTGCCAGGGGTGAGCTCGTGCTCGTTGCGCTTGAAGCGATGTCGCACTGCTTCGTCATCGCCGATGTGTTGCACCAACGATCCGCCCATCGCAACGTTCAACACCTGATGACCGCGGCAGATGGCAAGGATTGGCATGCCAAGCGCAACAGCAGCACGTGCAAGGCCGATGTCCAATGAATCATGGTCGGTGTTCACGCCGTAGACCGTCTCATGCACATCGGTCGCCCCGTACAGGGTGGGGTCAACATCGGGCCCACCTGGCAGGCACAGACCATCAAACCGAGACAGCGTCTCAGCCAGGTCTGGCAGCGAGGCAGGGATGGGCGGAATGGCTACCGGTTGCGCGCCCGCACGCACCAGAGCTTCTTGATAGGTCCGACCAAGCGACGTCGCCGGGACGCGCCAGGTGTCTGCCTTGTCGCTGAAGCGTGAGGGGAGAGCGATGACTGGGCGCACGCCCGTCAGCCTGACACGCCGAGCAACTGCGCAGCGGCAGCGAGCCCGGACAGTGCAGCGCCCTCGACCTTTGCTCCACCAAACGCGTCGCCGATGAAACCAAGGATGGAACCTCCCGGCAAGGAAGTAATGACGCACCGATCGGGGTGGGTTTCCAACGGACGGGCAAACTTCCACCCGTGCAGCTGAGATTGCTGGACGGCAGCGTTGCCGATCCACCGCTGCGCGTGACCCAACAACATAGTTTGGGTGTCCTCACGGCCGTCGTCCCACAGCGCCAGCGACGGCGCATCGTGCACATGCAACGTAAGCGTGACTGCATCGCTGATTCCCTTGAGATGGTTGTCCGCAACGAAACTGAACAGCGGATCGTCGTCGACCGAGAGCTGAAGTCCACCGGGGTCAGGCACCGCCGACGCACTATCCAACAGCACTATGAGCGCAAGGCATCTTGCATAGGTGACCCGACGCAGCGCAGCCTCGATGATTGGATCCAAGGTCACCGCACCTTGTTCCAGCAGCCGAAGTGACTGCGGCACCGGCGCCGACATCAGCAACGTGTTGGTCCGCCATGTCCTGCCATCAGCCGCCGAGATCACCATCGCCCCATCTGGGCCCTCGGCCACCTGACTCACCGTCACGCCGGTCTCAACGTCGGCGGACGATGCGAGGAACTTGGCAATCGTATTCATGCCGGCCTCGGCGCAGTACCGCGGGTGCCCGTCGCCTCCGGGCGTGAACCCCCGGCACCACTCCCGCACGATTCCGGCACGACGCCACTGGTGAACCAGCTCAGCAAAGTCGGGCGAGCGAAC
>JAYSSK010000171.1:0-1585 GCA_043720595.1 Acidimicrobiia bacterium | reverse complement strand
CCCGCTTGGCCCGGTAGATCTTCTGCATGAGCGAAGCCAGCAAGATGTCGTTGACCAGCGTGGACTTACCGGAACCTGACACGCCAGTGACGGCAACGAACTGCCCGAGTGGAAACTCGACGGTGAGGTTGCGGAGATTGTTTTCGCGTGCAGCGACGACCCGAAGGCAAGTGCCTTTGCCGGCGCGCCGGATGCGCGGCACAGGGATGGACCGTTTTCCGCTCATGTACTGCCCGGTGATGGACCGCTCGGCCGAAATGAGGTCCTGGAAGCTGCCAGATACCAGCACTTCGCCGCCATGTTCGCCTGCCCCGGGGCCAATGTCGACGATGTGGTCCGCGATGCGAATGGTGTCTTCGTCGTGCTCGACGACAATGACCGTGTTGCCAAGATCTCGGAGGCGGATCATCGTTTCGATGAGGCGATGGTTGTCTCGTTGATGCAGACCAATGGACGGTTCGTCGAGGACATAGAGCACCCCAACGAGCCCGCTGCCGATCTGGGAAGCAAGACGGATGCGCTGTGCTTCTCCGCCGGCAAGGGTGGCTGCTGAACGGTTGAGCTGCAGATAGTCGAGACCGACGTCGAGCAGGAAGCGCATGCGCGCATTGACTTCCTTCACCACCCGCTCGGCGATCATCGTGTCTCGTTGCGACAGGGTCATGCCCAGCAGGAAAGCAGCTGCGTCGGCGATGGAAAGGTTGCCGACTTCGAAGATGTTCTTCTTGTTGATGGTGACGGCAAGCGACGCTGGGTTGAGCCGAGACCCGCCACAATCGTGACAGGGAACTTCTCGCATGTAGCCCTCGAGTTGTTCCCTGGACCAGTCGCCTTCGACTTCAGTATGACGACGCTGCACCCACGCAATGACGCCTTCGTACTGGGTGTTGTAGGACCTGGTACGACCGTATCGGTTGCGATACTCGACGTGCACCGTCTTGGTGCCTGTGCCACCAAGAATGAGCTTCTGGTGTGCCTTCGAGAGCGACGACCAAGGTTGTTCGAGCGTGAACCCGTTGGCTTCGGCGAGCGCAGCAAGCACCTTCTCGAAGTACTCGCCCTTGGCCCCGCTCCAGGGCGACAACGCACCCTCTTTGATGGACAGGTCGGGGTCTGGGACAACGAGTTCAGGGTCGACTTCGAACCTCGTGCCTAAGCCTTTGCACGACCCGCACGCACCATACGGCGAGTTGAACGAGAAATTGCGTGGCGCGAGCTCGTCGTAAGAGGTGCCACACATCGGGCAGGCAAGATGCTGGCTGAAGGTGAGCACTTCGTCGCCCTCGGCGCCGTCGGTGCGAGGGGTGCCTACCAGCTCAACTTCTGCCACACCTTCGGCCAGGCGCAGCGCTGTTTCGAGTGAGTCCGTAAGGCGTCGTTCGATGCCAGCCTTGGCAACCAACCGGTCGACGATGACAGCAATGGTGTGATTCTCATAACGGGCAAGCTCGACCTTTTGCCCGAGTTCGACCACCTCTCCATCGATGCGAGCGCGGGCAAAACCCTGTTTGACTAAGTCGGCGAGGAGCTCGGCGTATTCACCCTTGCGGCCACGTACAACCGGTGCAAGAACCTGGAACCGAGT
>JAYSSK010000170.1:0-10045 GCA_043720595.1 Acidimicrobiia bacterium | reverse complement strand
CAATCAACGAGCCGCAGCGTCGAGATCTCGCCCGGTGGCTGCCGGGGCTCGTCCCCGGTGACCCGGCAGCTTCGGAATTGAATCCCGTCGTCCCGGTCGCTGTGTAGCTGAGTCGTCGTCATCGCGACAATCGACATCGACAACAGCGCACCAAAGGAGGAAACATGCCCGCACCCACTCCGCTGGAGGACTTCGAGTTCGATCTGCGCGGGTTTCTCGTGTTGCGCGGTGCCCTCGACCCCGATGAGGTCCTTCGTCTCAACCAGGCCTACGACCGGTTCCCATCGCTGTCGAACGGTGAGTGGGTTGGTAACGCGCAGCGGCGTGATTACACGAAGGACACCGGATTCGAGTTGCACAACGTTCTCGATTGCGACGACCGATCCTTCGAGTTCCTGATCGATCATCCGAGCTGGATCGACCACGTACGGCATTATGCAGGCGAAGAGGGGACCTACGTCGAAGGCGTGTCCATCGACGAGAACATTGCGACCATTCGACAGGCCGGTGGTCATCACCCCGTACATTCCAGTGGCTTCAGGTCTCCGGTCCGGACGCAGTACGCGTTTCTCCACGGTGGTTTCCGGTGCGGGCAGGTCAACGTTCTCGTGACACTTTCCGACATCGGCCCAGGCGACGGAGCGACCATGGTGATTCCGGGCAGCCACAAGTCCAACCTTCCTCACCCACTCGCCGGGGACTACGCCCGCGGCGATCGCATGGACGCATTGCCGGGAGCGATCGAGGTTCATGCGAAGGCCGGTGACGCCTTGATGTTCGTCGATTCGCTGATGCAAGGTGGGTCGAGCCGAACCACCGTGGTGGGTGAGCGGAGAGTGATCATCCTTCGCTACGGGCCGTCGTGGGTGCGCACCCGGTTCGGGTACACGTGGTCCGACGCCCTGTTGTCGCGGGTCACCCCGCAACAACGACAGATCCTCCAGTCGAGGTCGCCGGTCAGGACCGGCGATCCGAATATCCCGTACCAGCAGGGCTAGAAGGCCGTGCGCCACCGATCTACACAGATAAAACGAAACACATTCGCACCACGAAAGGCAGAAGGCTATGAGTGTAATGACGCCCTCAGACAAGCAATCGTTCGACCATGACGGGTTCGTGATCAAGCGTGGGTTCTTCACGCCCGAAGAAATCGGTGCGGTGATCAATGCTTTCACGGTCGATCAGTCGATTCATAAGCGCGCTTATGGTATCGATGACGGTCAGGGGGGTGCCACCGAAATCGCCCTGTGGAACGAACCTGGCGAAGACTCATTCGGAGCGTTAGCTCGCAGCGAACGACTCGTGCGTGCTGTCGAGAGCCTGCTCGGTGGCGAGGTGTACCACTACCACTCCAAGATCACGATGAAGCGGCCAGGTGCCGGCGGCACCTGGGTGTGGCATCAGGACTACGGGTACTGGTATCCGAACGGCTGCCTGCGCCCCGACATGCTCACCGTGGCGATTCCGCTGACAGAGAACACGCCGGCCAACGGTTGCCTCAATGTGCTGGCCGGGTCGCATCTCATGGGCCGCATCGACCATGTGCATGTCGGCAAGCAGACCGGCGCTGATCCGGCCCGGGTCGCCGCCGCCGAAGAACGCCTCACCCGGGTGGCCTTCGAGGCGCAGCCGGGCGACGTGATGTTCTTCCACTCGAACACGCTGCACACCTCGGCGCCGAATCAGTCCGATGTCGACCGTCACCTGCTGTTGGTGGCTTTCAACACACGCGCCAACGATCCGTACCGTGAGCATCACCACCCGCGTTATGCGCCGATCGATGTGTTGCCGGACAGCGAGATCGTGGCCCGAGCTGGTCGCCACGACGGAGAGGACCGAGTCTTCCTTGACCCGTCGACCGACAAAAGCGATGCCGCGTTCGAAACTGTTGCTTAGGTCTGTAGTTGCGCCAACTGCTCCGGTATCATCTCGTGCTCGGTAGTGCAGCGCCTGAGCTGTTGCATCAGTCTTCGGAAACACTTGCGGGTCGAATTGCGTTCCATGACCTAGGACCGTTTGGAGTCGATGAGGTCGGACGGGAAGCGATGAACGATCTGTGGGTTCGTGGCGGCTTCCCGCGATCCTTCTTTGCGTCCGACGACGAAGCCAGTTTTCGGTGGCGGCTGGACTTCATTCGCACGTTCGTCGAGCGAGATCTACCCACGCTCGGCAGCCAAGTGCCGTCGGCTACAACAGACCGCTTCTGGCGAATGCTCGCGCATGTTCATGGCCAGGTGTGGAACGGAAGTCGCATTGCGTCGTCCTTCGGTGTCGCTGATTCGACGGTGCGACGGTATCTGGACACCTTGACTGCGACGTTGGTCGTCGAGCAGCTACAGCCGTGGCATGAGAACGTGGGCAAGCGCCAAGTGAAGTCTCCGAAGGTTTTCATTGCAGATTTGGGCCTCCTTCACGCATTGCTCGATCTTCCCAATCTCACAGCGATCGAACGCCATCCGTCGTTGGGGGCTTCGGTCTGCGATCACCACTCTCGGTTTGGAACGGGCGTATGTCGTTCACGGAGGGGATCACTCGTTCCCGTTGGCAGAAGGCATCGAGGCTGTCTCGGCCCAGTCGGTTGCCACGCGTGGTGATTGGTGAGAAATCGACGCAGCGCGCTCGGAGAGACTCGAACTCCCAACCGTCTGATCCGAAGTCAGATGCTCTATCCATTGAGCTACGAACGCTTGTATCTCAGAGCGTAGCCCCGTTGAGGTGTCACTTTTTCGCCTTTAGCGCGCGAAAAGTGACACCTCAAACTTGGCGGGTTGGCCCGGCTGATGGAACGCGGTGGTCAACGGGCGCCGACGGACTGGAAAAGCTGGCGTTCGTTGGGGAAGATGACGCTACGTGCAACCGGCCGATTTCGGAGGTAGTGAGAAGTGCTGAGCCCGGATCTTGAACAGCTGATCGGTCCGCTGCAATTCGATCCGGACGCAATCCGCGCGCGCTATGCGGCTGAACGCGACTCACGAGTCCGTGACGACGGCAACGCGCAGTACATCGAAGTAACGGCAGACTTTTCGCGCTACGTCGATGACCCCTACGTGGAACCGGGTTTCACACGCGATCCACTCACGGATGAGTGCGACATGACAATCGTCGGTGCGGGGTTCGGCGGGTTGCTGATGGGGGCCCGAATGCGACAACTAGGACTGAGGCGGATTCGTCTCGTTGAGCGAGGCGGCGACGTGGGAGGAACCTGGTACTGGAATCGATATCCGGGCGCGATGTGCGATGTGGAATCGTATATATACTTACCATTGCTGGAGGAGCTTGGATACGTCCCGAAACACCGTTACTCGTTCGCACCGGAGATATTCGAACACAGCAAGGCGATTGCACGACACTTCGACCTGTATGACCTCGCTTGCTTTCAGACGGGTGTGACATCGATGGCATGGGATGAAGAGTCGCGGCGCTGGACGATCGAGACGGATCGTGGCGATCGTATGCTGTCGCGCTTTGTGGCCATCGCCGGTGGTGGCCTTAGCCGTCCGAAATTGCCGGGAATTCCGGGGATCAACGAGTTCGCAGGCCACACGTTTCACACCAGCCGCTGGGATTACGACTACACCGGCGGTGACGCCCAAGGCAATCTCAGCGGTCTGCTCGACAAGAACGTCGGCGTCATTGGTACCGGCGCAACCGCGCTGCAGTGTGTGCCTGAAGTCGGTAAGTGGGCCAAACACCTCTACGTGTTCCAACGAACACCGGCTTCGGTGGACGAACGCAACAACCGCCAGACCGACCCACAATTTGCCTCCACACTGCAGCCCGGTTGGCAACAGCGCCGAATGGACAACTTCAACATCCTCGTCAGCGGCGGCGAGCAGGACGAAGACCTCGTCGGTGACGGATGGACCGATATCTACCGAAAAATCACCGGCTCCGGTGTCAAGGAACGCGTGAAGGACCTGGGGCGACCACTTGTCGGTGACGAGCGGGCTGCGGTGATGGAGATCCTCGATATGGAGAAGATGGAGCGGGTGCGGGCCCGCGTCGACGCGACCGTGAGCGATGCGGCCACGGCGGAGTCGCTGAAACCATGGTTCAGGCAGCTGTGCAAGCGTCCGGGTTTCCACGACGAATACCTGGACACGTTCAACCGACCCAATGTCACGCTGATCGACACCCAGGGCTGCGGAGTCGATCGCCTGACGGAACACAGCGCGTTCGCGCAAGGTGAGGAGTACCAGCTTGACTGCTTGATCTTTGCAACGGGCTTCGAAACCGGCACGCCGTATACGAAGCGAGCCGGTTTCGACATCGTCGGCCGCGACGGAGCGTCATTGGCGGCCAAGTGGGCGAATGGTCTTCGCACGCTGCATGGCCTGCAGTCGCACGGATTCCCGAATTGCTTCTTCGTCGGCATCACCCAAACGGCCTTCACCGTGAACATTCCGCACACGCTCAACGAGCAGGCCAAGCATGTTGCGTTCATTCTCGGTGCAGCGCAACAGCACGGTGCCAGCGTCGTGGAGGCGACCGCAGAGGGCGAGCAGGGTTGGGTCGATGAGATGCAGTCCAAGGCGCAACTGGGTGCCAAGTTCTATGCCGAGTGCACGCCCGGCTACTACAACAACGAGGGCAAAGGCCCAAGCCCGCATGGGTACTTCGCCGCCGGGTATGGGGGCGGCCCGTTGCGGTTCTTCGAAATCATCGATCGATGGCGACAGGCCGGACGGCTGGACGGAGTTGAGCTCCGATGAACGTTCTTCCTGTGAGGGCAGCGCAGCTTGCGTCTAGAGAATCGCGAGAGCGTTCCCAGGCGACCCGAGCCCGCCCGGAATCTTCAGCGGCGCTGCCGTGAACAGGAACGTCCAGCGGTCCATACTCCGGCACCGCTGAGCCAATGATTCGAGGTTGAACATCTCGCCGAGGGCCATCCCGAGCAACGGGATGAGGCGACGGTGCAGGGATCCGTCGGCCGGGTTGATGGGCACCACCTCCACTGCGGGGTTGTCGCAGACAACCGCTGCGACATGGTGGTCCCACAGGTAACGCGCCGTTGACTCGTTCCCTGCCAGGCCAGCGAAGGTGGGGGAGTCTGCGTACTCCCGTCGACGCTCTGCATCGAGCGCCAGATAGTCCCGTACCCAACCAGTACGTATGCATAGGATATCGCCAGGTCTGACTTCCACACCCTGGGCGGTCATCGTCGACCGGAGGTCATCGGAGGTGATCTTGCGCGGCGTGAGGGCATCGAAGGGTTCCCCGTTCGCGCTCGCCCACCCGGCAACGTCGAGCAGCAACCCTCGTCCGACTATTCCGCGTTCGGCCCACTGTTCGATCCCGAGATCGTTCACCTCGTTCGTCGGGTTCTCGGTTCGTCCTCCCCAGAACCCGAACTCCCTGCAGCGCACATGACCGAGCGCATCCCACTGGGTTGAACCTTGGAGGTGGAAGTTGTCGACGCGATCGTCCATCTCATGACGGCTCAGCGGAAACACGTGATGCTCGTACGCCTGACGGCCGAACAACGGCGGGTCGGGAAGGTTCAGCGGAAGATCGAGCGACACGACCTCACCCGTGCGTGCGTCCTGGAGTGCTTCGAGCACAAGTTCCGATCGCAACAGGTTCATGGTGCCGACGCGGTCGCCTTCACCGAACACGCCCCACGCATGGCGCATCCCCATTTCGCCCATTTCAGGGAGTTCGTCGTAGGTCGGCAATCCCGGTAGCGGCAGTACAGACATTCTGTGATGGTAGGTGCGATCTGTGTGGCCCTGTCGGGCCGGTTTGTATACGGTTGAGCTGTTGATCGATCTCACGCCTTTCATCCGCCCTGGCGACACAGTGCTGGTCGGCCAGGGAACGGCAGAACCGCGGTCACTCGTCGAGGCGCTGATTGCTCAACGCCACGCACTCGGTGGCGTGACGGTATTCCTGGGGGCCTCCTTCACCGGCTTGTTCCAGCCACACCACAACGACGCGTTCCGGTTCGTCGGTCTCGGCGGGGTGGGTCAGTCCTCGGTTCTGGCCAAGGCGAGGGTTCTCGACGTGATCCCGGCCCACCTTGGCTCGCTGCCGGAACTGTTCAAGCGGGGGGCACCTCAAATCGACGTGGTCCTTGCTCAGGTGAGCGCCGCGGATGCCGATGGGCGGCACTCGTTCGGCCTAGTTGCCGACTATGCACCGGCGGCTGTCGAGGTGGCCCGCATCGCCTTGGCTGAGGTGAATCCGAATGTTCCGTTCACATACGGTCACGAGCCAGTTGACACGAGTGTGTTCGCCGCGATTGTTCCGGACGAACGCCCGCTCATCACAGTTGATCGCAGAACGCCCACCGAAACCGACCTGGTCATCGGCCGCCACGTGGCGTCGCTGATCCCCGACAGGGCAACGCTGCAGGTTGGGGTGGGGGGAACACCTGACGCTGTAGTACAGAGCCTGCGGGAGCATCGAGAACTTGGCATCCACACCGGGCTGATGACCGAGGCGTTGGTGGATCTCATCGAGGCGGGTGCGGTTAGCAACAGCTACAAGGGAATTGATTCGGGTGTGAACGTTACCGGTTCGTTGTTCGGCACACAGCGGTTATACGAGTTCGCGCATCGCAACCATGCGCTGCGGGTGTCCGCGGTGACGTACACGCACGACCCCCTGGTCCTGGGATCACTTCGATCGTTCTACGCCGTCAATTCGGCGATCGAGGTCGACCTGACCGGACAATCCAACGGGGAGATGATCGATGGTTCGTCGATCGGAACGGTTGGTGGGCATGGCGCATTCGCCCGCGCCTCCGCTGCGAGTTCCGATGGCAGGTCGATCGTCATGCTTGCATCGACAGCTCGACAGGGCAGTGTCTCGAGGATCGTGGCTCGATTTTCTGATGGCGTGGTTACAACGGCGCGCAGCGACGCAGATATCGTCGTGACAGAACACGGCATTGCAGATCTTCGAGGAGCAACGGTGTCGCAGAGGACCGAGCGAATGCTGGCGATCGCAGACCCGAAGTTTCGAGAACAGCTCGCGCGTGCAGCCCGAAACGATCAGCCATGACCGAGTTGCCGGCTGATGTTGCAGACGCCGAGGTGCTCGCTAAGTTGGAACAGTTTGTCCGTGACCGCCTCGGAGCAGACGCGACTGTCGAGGGATTCTCGCGTGTGAGTACCGGGCGATCCCGACAGAACTGGTTGTTCGAAGCGGTCTGGAATTCCAACGGTGAGGTGTGCCGAGAACAGCTGATCGCCCGGCGTGACCCGTTGGGTGGGCTCCTTGAGACCGATCGTGCGGCAGAGTTCGCTGTCCTTCGCGCGCTTGAAGCCGCTCCGGTCCCGACACCTCAAGCCCGGTGGTTGGATGGCACCGGAGAGGAACTCGGGCGGCCGTGTTTGGTCATGGTTCGTATGCACGGGTCGTGCGACTACTACGCACTGAACGGACCCGCACTACTTGACGAACGGGTCGACCTCGCCCGGCGCCTCTGCTCGCTCCTTGCTGATGTTCACAAGGTCGATTGGCAGGCCATCGGTATGGGCGTCCAATTGACCGATCCGGGGCCGATGGCGTCGTTGGTTGCGCTGGAGGAGTGGGAACGAGTTTTGCAGCGAGACCAGGTGGAGCCCTATCCGGAATTGGCGCTCGGGGCATTGTGGTTACGGGCCCATGCTTCGCGTTCGCCGAAGACAGTGCTTGTTCACGGAGACTTCAAGGTTGGTAACGTGCTCCTTGACGCCGACGGGCATATCGTCGGCCTGCTCGACTGGGAGCTGGCCCACCTCGGCGACCCTCACGAAGATCTGGGATGGGTCACCCAACCGCTGCGGACCAAAGAGCACTACATCAAAGGATCGTGGGAACGCGAGGAGCTGCTGGCCCACTACGAAATCGCAAGTGGGCAGCCAGTAGACCGTGACGCCGTCCAGTGGTGGAATGTGTTTGCGGCCTACAAGACAGCAGTGATGCAGGCCAGCGGGTTGCGTGCATTTCGTGAAGGCAAGAGCGACGAGCACTACAGGCCGACTGCGCCGGTCTTGAACGCTGTGTTGCACGCAGTGATGGGTGAGGCGGTGCACGATCAATCACCTACGCACGTGAAATGGTCATTGGCCGAACGCGATGCGTTCCTTCGTTGGGACACGTTGCAGACGATGAAGCTGCTGGGTCACCAGGCCAGCGAATCGTTGGGCGACGTTGTCCAGGCGAACGACGAAGCCCGCTCGCAACTCGGGCAGTTCATCGCGGGTTTGGCGTTCGACGAACAGCACGACCAAGTTCGGTCTGCGATAGGTAGGCATCTGCTGCAACGGGTGTCGACAGACCCCGCACTTGCTCGTTCAGTTCCGGCCACGTGAGCACCACGACCATCATGAGGACACACTCTCCGCATACAGGCCACAGAGGGCAGGCGACAACATGAATCCCGGTCCGTTCGGCACTGTCCCAGCTCCCAGCCAAGCCCACTCCGACGTGCTGGTTGATCCGACCTCGATTTTGACGGTGAGCGATGCGCACTTCGCGGAACAGTTTCCGCTGTCTCCACTGGATGATTACCTCATTCATCAGACACCGGACCCCATCCGCGTGATGTGGACAGGTGACCCGCGCGCTTATGAACGCTATTGGATGGTGTGCCACGATCCTGCCGGAGTGGCGTTGGTCGCGGTAGGGGGAAGCTTCTATCCCAACCTGGATCGTGCCGAGGCCTACGCGATTGTCAACGTCGGTGGAATCCACACAACTGTGCGTGGGTTTCGGCCGTTGGGTGTCGATCGTGCAGACCTTCGCATCGGCCCCATCAATCCGCGCATCATCAGGGGGATGCGGTGGTGGCGGTTCGAACTGGAGCCGAACGAGTGGGGGATCAGCTTCTGTATCGACTTCCGTGACACCACCCGTCAGACATTTCGCGAGCCGCTCTCCAACAGTGCAACCGGTTTCCCGCCTGGTCGTCGCGGGGACGTGACCACGGGCTTTGAAAGCTTCGGGGCAGTTGAAGGCTGGGTTGAAGCTCACGGGCGACGGATCGAACTGCCGGAAGGATCGCTGGGAACCCGAGACCGCCATTGGGGAGTGGGCCGGGGCGTCGGCGGTCCGGAGTTGGCGCTCGGTGGTCGGCTGCACGTCGGCACGTCGGGCAACGGGTTCGTTGCGTTTCCGAGTTGGACGCTGTGGGGCGACAGCGTCTTCTACCCGTTTGGCGACAGCCGAAAAGGTTCAGGAAAGGTCGCCAAACCGACTCGGCGGCTGCGGTTCGAACCCGACACCAACATCTTTGTGGAGGGTATCGTCGACTACCAATTGAGCAGCGGTGAACACAAGACCGTTCACTACGAGCGAATTGGTCAACAGACCGCGTACCTGCGGTGCGGGATGTACGGCGGAACGCCAAACGGTGGAATTCACCAGGGGGCGTACGACGGCCCTGAACTAATTGAAGGGGAGACGTTCGACGTGAATGAGCCCGCGGTCCGAGGCCGGCTTGCGGGGCTCGATGAGCATCTGTGCCGGGCCACCTGCGACGGCGAGACGACAACAGGGATTTACCAGCCGATTGATCCGCTGGCCTACGAAGCCTGCGCTGCAGCCAAGCCCGGATGGGCCTTCTTGTAGATGCGCGCTCAAGCCAAGACGTGCATGGTATATGGGCATATGAACGCGGGAGGGGCGCAGTGACCGCGCGGTCTGGACTGGAGGGCATCCGTGTTCTGGAAGTGGCTGGGGGTGTCGGAGTCGCGTACACAGCCAAGCTGTTTGCCGATCTCGGGGCTGACGTCATTCGGTTGGAGCTTGAGTCCCTTGGGGTCCACTCCGATGTCGTTGCGCAGCGCCCCCACGACCTTGGCCGCTGGTTGAACACCAACAAGCGTTCAGCCGTCGGCTCGTTCGCTGGATTGCTCGACGGCGCCGACTTGTTGGTGCACGGTCTGGGTCCGCGGCACGCCGCAGCAGTTGGGCTGGATTTTTCAACCCTCTCTGCCAACCATCAGCGGTTGGTCGTGTGCTCGATCACACCATTCGGAATGACTGGGCCATACGCAGATTTCGTTGCGTGCGAGCTCAACATCATCCACGGATCCAGCTGGGGATTTCTCTCACC
>JAYSSK010000169.1:0-1595 GCA_043720595.1 Acidimicrobiia bacterium | reverse complement strand
TGTGAAACAACACCGATGCCAGGACTGACTCGCCAAAACGATCCCGGAACCATCGAAGGTGGCCCGCATCGTCGTTGGTCGGCGACGCAGTCGACTTGATTTCGATGCCAATCACCTTGTTGTGACCAACTTCCAGAACCAGATCTACTTCCCTGCGACCGTCGTCTGCGCGAAGGTGATGCAACCGAACCCGTGGTGATCTCAACGCCATCTCTGCCCGAAGCTGTGCCGTTACGAATGTGTCGATCACCCGCCCCATCAACATGCCGTCCGTCATCACGTCGTGCTGGGTAATACCAAGCACACCTACAAACAGGCCGGGGTCAACCAAGTAGCGCTTCGATGCCAGGCTCAACCGCTTCAGCGCATTCGGTGTCCACGCCGGGACTTGATCCACCACAAGCAGATTACGGAGCAAACGTTCGTAAGCTTTCGCTGTCTTTTTGTTGATACGGGCAGCTTCGTACAGGGTGACATCGTCAACAACGCCTGCGCTGTTCAGCGCTACTGCGTGAAGGTATCGGCGGAGCCGTTCGGGATCGCGGCCCTCGTCGACTCCTTCGGCATCGCGAGTAACAAGTTGATCCACGTACGCACCAAGCCAGCGTTCACGTGACCGCGCATCGAGATGCAACGCCGGTTCAGGGAAACCGCTCCGCAACGCTCGCTCGACATAATCACGAACAGTCAACGTGGTTCGCACCACATCGGGAGAAGCCGCGGCGGTACTGAACTCGCCTTCAAGCAGGCGATCAAGCCAGGTGGCAATCTCCACGCGCCCTTCGATTTCCCGCTCGATCAGGCCGTACATCGGCACCCGGACAAGGCGTCCGGTCCCCGGCCACGTCGGTGAGTCGATGTCACCCCGAACCGACCCGGTCAACAGAAACCGCCCGCGTCGAGGGTCGGCATCGGTGAGGACCTTCACAGCGTTCAAGGTCTCGGGCACCAGCTGCCATTCATCGATCAGGATGGGCTCACTTCGGCCCGTTAGCCCGACCACAGGGTCAGCGGCAATAGCCTGACGAATGTTGGGCTCGGCCAGGGACAACACCGACGAGGCCAGCGAAGCAGCGGAGGTGGTCTTGCCCGTGGCGCGAGGACCAACCACCAACACGGCGGGATGCGCCGTGATCGAGTCCTTCAGTTCGCGATCTGCAAGCCGATGAATGTACGCCACTCGGCCACGATACCCCTTTTCCGCATCGTTTAATACCCCTTTTCCGCGCTTGTGGCTACCCACTTCACCGCCTGTCACAGAGCCGACAATCTAACGAGCACACCAGCTCACCAACACCTAGGCCTGCTGCGCGTAGCTGAGCCACTCGGTGGCTCGCAAGTCGACCGCGAAGGGTCGTTGAACGCGAAGCCATTTGTGGTTGGCGGATTGCCTGCGTCTGCAGATACAGTCGGATGGGCGGCACCAGCAGCGGGAGGTCGGAAGCGGTGGTTATGCAAAGCAGAGGGCTCGATTTTGTCCGGCTGAAAGACGTAAAGAGCTGACCATGAGAACGGGCGTAGGCGCTCGTTTGGTGTGCATCATTTTCGGTGGATGTGCAGCGCTGACCTTGGCCTTGGGAGGTCTGGGCCTGTGG
>JAYSSK010000168.1:0-1596 GCA_043720595.1 Acidimicrobiia bacterium | reverse complement strand
CCCGGCTGAAGCCTCACGTCGTCTCCTCGGGGCTGGTGCTGCTGGCGTGGTCACCCGACTCACGAATCCGTCAGGTGTTGGCAGACACCCTTCCTCTGTACACGGACAAATCGGTCACTGATCCCGACAAGATCCAGGCCCGGCTGCTGGACGTGAAGTCCACCGGAATTGCATGGGTGGTCGACGAGTTGTCGCCCGGGCTCTCTTCGGTCGCCGCTCCAGTGTTCGACCGACAGGGAAACGTGATCGCAGCGGTGCACGTGCACGGCCCTACGTTCCGGTTTCCCGGCGCAAATGTCAAAACCATCAACAGCCGGGTCAAGGCCACGGCTGATCGCATCGGAACGGTGTTCAAGCATTTATGACTGCAGATTTCACGCGTCCGTACGACTACGTGGTCGTCGGCGGAGGCTCGGCCGGTTCCGCGCTTGGAGCAAGGCTCAGCGAAGACCAGTCCAACCGAGTGCTCGTGCTCGAGGCTGGTCGTCCTGACTACAAGTGGGATGTTTTCATCCATATGCCAGCAGCGCTGGCGTTTCCAATCGGCTCCAAGTACTACGACTGGAAGTACGAGAGCGAGCCAGAGCCGTTCATGAACGGCCGCAAGGTGTATCACGCCCGCGGCAAGGTGCTGGGTGGCAGCAGCTCTATCAACGGGATGATCTTCCAGCGCGGCAATCCGTTGGACTACGAGCGGTGGGCCGCCGACCCTGGTATGGACAACTGGTCCTATGCGCACTGTCTTCCATACTTCAAGAAGATGGAGGACTGCCTCGCCGGTGAAGACCAGTGGCGAGGTGGCGACGGTCCGTTGGTGCTCGAGCGTGGGCCGGCAACCAACCCGTTATTCGAAGCGTTCTTCGACGCAACGGTACAAGCCGGTTATCAGCGCACAGACGATGTGAACGGGTATCGCCAAGAGGGTTTCGGGCCGTTCGACCGCAACATCCACCGCGGCCGCCGGTTGAGCGCGGCCAGGGCGTACCTGCATCCAGCGATGGGGCGACCCAACCTCGATGTGGTCACCCGCGCACAGGTCGAACGGATCCGTTTCACGGGCAAGCGTGCAACCGGTGTGGACGTGTGGATCAAGGGCCGCTCAGTTCAGATTGATGCGAAAGAGATCGTGCTGTGCGGCGGCGCGTTCAACTCGCCCCAGTTGCTGCAGTTATCCGGCGTGGGTGACGCCGATCTTTTGCGCAGTGTCGGCGTCGACCCGGTGCAGCACCTGCCAGGAGTCGGCCAGAACCTGCAGGACCACCTTGAGGTGTACGTGCAGTACTCGTGCACGCAGCCAGTCTCCATGCAGCCCAACCTGAAGATGTGGCGGCGGCCCTTCATCGGCCTGCAATGGCTGGCCCGCCGGGGACCTGGTGCAACGAACCACTTCGAGGGTGGCGGTTTCGCACGGTCAAACCCCAACGAGCGCTACCCCAACCTCATGTTCCACTTCCTGCCGATCGCCATCCGCTACGACGGTACGGCGCCAAGCGACGGGAACGGGAGCGGCCACGGCTACCAGGTACACGTCGGTCCGATGTATTCCAATGCGCGCGGCAGCGTACAGATCACCAGCGCAGACCCGATGGCGAAGCC
>JAYSSK010000167.1:0-1597 GCA_043720595.1 Acidimicrobiia bacterium | reverse complement strand
TTGCCATGGTGGGCCTGACGCCCGAAATCAGATTCCTTTGGCTGCGACGTCTGCGAGCTTGATCATCTCGGCCGGTCCTGCGAGGAGGCCGGCGAGCGTTGGAAACACAGCCTTTCCAACCTCAGTGGACGAGTGCGCTTTGAGCGCATCTTTGTCGGCGAACCGCTCGTAGAACCACAGCGTGTTGTCGTCGTCGAGCGCCTTGTGGAGTGCGTAGACCAACGTTCCTGGTTCGTGCGTCGCGTGGTCGACCAGCTTGGTAAGCGCCTCGATCAGTTCGTCTCGCTTTCCGTCTTGGGCAGTCAGTTTGGTCATCATGACAATGGGCATGTGGTCGTTCTAGGCGACTGCTTCGCGCCGAATCGAATCGTCGGTCGACCAGGCGCTGGGTAAATGCGGCTCAGTCGAAGCGGGCGCGGTTTCGAAGTGAACGTTTCAGCTCGGCGAACTCGGGGTTGCGGGCCACGTAGCCGATATGGTCCCACAGCTCACCCGCTGCCTCACCCTTCGGGGCGGACGACAGCACCGGGCCGAACAGCGAATTCCCGTCCGGTGGCGCATACGTGATGATCGGTGTTCCGACGTCTTTGCCCGCTCGGGTAAGGGCAAGCGTGCTCGACGCCCGGATCTGAGCGTCCCAGTCCGTATTATCTGCCTGTGCTGCGAGGGCGGGGTCTGCACCGGCCAACTTGAGAGCAGCAGCGACCACGGCTGCATCGTCCAGCGATTTTCCGGCCTGCTGGGGGTGGATGATTGTCCCGAAGCCGGTGTAGACCGCGTTTACCGCCTCGGGCCCCGCTGAGTCGCGGATTGCAGCAGCTACCCGCAGCAGACGCAGACCGCGGCCGTGGCTGTCGCCGGCACGAGCGACGTACGCCGGATCGAGCGTCTTTCCCTCGTTGATGACCTTGAGGGAGATGAAATTCCAATGCACACGTACGGGTCTGACGGCGATCACTTCGGTCATCCAACGCGAGGTGATCCACGCCCACGGACAGACGGGGTCGAAGAAGAACTCAGCGTCGTAACTCGAATCCGCGGCGTGAGCGAGTGCAAATGTGTCGGCGGTCATCGAGAGGGAATCCTGTGAAGACATCGAGCAACACTGCCAGAGATCGGTGCCAGGATCGTAGCCATGAGCGAACGACCGGTCACACTTAGCGCAGGTCTCCCAGAGACCCGCCTGGACCCAGAGCCACCAGAGGTGCTGGCCGCACTTGCCAGTGCCTTGGCCCTTCCCGATCATGGCGCACGACGAGACGCCGTTTCGGTAGTGGTTGGCCTCAACCCGACGTTCTTAGACGGATGGGCGCGGCTCAGTGAGCTCGGTCGAGACCCGGTCGAGCGCTATGCCGCAGCGCGGGTGGGATACCACCGGGGGCTGGATCGGCTACGCGGGAGCGGGTGGCGGGGGAGTGGCTATGTGAGGTGGCGGCACGAGTCCAATCGCGGTTTTCTCCGTGCCCTCGATCAATTGCGCGCCTCAGCGGCAGAGATCGGCGAAACGGCAGAAGAAGAACGTTGCGCGTTGTTCCTGCTGCAACTCGATCCCAACTGGGCCAGTGTTGCTGGCGAGGCTCACCAATGACAGTGGCTC
>JAYSSK010000166.1:0-1603 GCA_043720595.1 Acidimicrobiia bacterium | reverse complement strand
TGGCTCCGAAGTTGGTTTCCTGGACGGACCACGAACGACTGCGGTCCGTCGGGTTTTCCGCTGACCGGTCAGGCAAAGCTATCGATCGCGTCGACGAGAACGAACTGGACCAAGGGCAGCACGACTTCGTTCGGCCAACTGTCGCCATCCACTCGGCGTGCATGCTCGTGAAGGCTGACACCTTTGCCATGGTTGGCGGCTTCGACTCCACGATGAGCGCCCCCAGCGCCACTCCAACGCGTTCTCGTCGCGGGGCGTCGTCTGCGGAACAGCAACGTCTGTCTTCGGCCACCACTGCGCCAGAACGCGGCGAAGACCTCGATCTGTGCTGGCGCATCATCGCCTCGGGCGGCATCGCAGTTGTCGACCCAGGAGCGCGTGTCGCTCACGCAGAACGCCGTCACCGGGCGCCGGACGCACAAGATTCCACCGATGCGACCGATGCGTCCCCGGCTGACCTGCGCCAACGCGATCCGGCAGCGGAAGCCCTTCGGACCCTCATTGGTAGGCGCAACCGACTTCGCACTGTGGTTTCGGTGCTACGCGGCCCTGCGTTGCTCCGAGGGCTCGCGTCTCTGTTGTTCCAGAGGATTGTTCTGATCGGCGCCGACCTTCCCTTCCCGGCTGTCAGGCATCTGGTCCCGCGAGCCGGGGTGCGTTCGTTGCTGCTGCGGCGGCGCGAGGTCAATCTGACAAGAGTCCGAAACGCCGCCGAGGCGACTGATGTTGGCGCGCTCGGCCGGTCGTCTCGAACACGGCTCCGCGATGACGCACGACGCCTAGAACCCCAGCTGTCAGCGGGTGAGGTCACCCTGCGAAAAGTGCTGCGGACCGAGGTGGCGAAGGATTCGTCCCAAGCGCTTCTCCTGGCCGGGGACGCAGTCGCAGTCGGGTGGAAGAGAGGCCCCATCCGGTTGATTTCCGGTCTGCTCATCGTCACCATGACAGCGCTGTTCGTCGGGTCGCGGCAACTGCTTGACGGTGTTGCTGCACATGGTCAGTTCGTTCCGGTATCCACGCTCGGAGATCTTCTGCGCGCTTACGCTTCTTCGTGGCGAGATCTCGGCACCGGTACAGTCGCCCCGTCACCTCCGGGGCTCTTGGTCGCCATGTTGGCCCGGATCGCTGGCCTAGGGACCGATGCCCTTACTGGCTTGTTCACCACCACTCTGCTGGTCCCGGTGGGAATGATCGGAGCCGGGAGACTCGGTTCTGCCGTCGCGAAGTCATGCCGCGAACGGGCCGTCAGCGGGGAACAACCCGACGCCGACGTACGCTCGATGGAGCATTCCACGGGTGTGCTCAGCACGGCGCTTTGCGCTGCGCTTTACGGTGCGGCGCCCGTCGCAACAAATGCCATCCGAACCGGCAGTTGGGAAGCGCTGCTGTTGTTCGCGGCGCTTCCGTGGCTCTTGCAATCCGTGCTTGCTTCGACCGGGCAATTGGCCAGCCGTCGAAGCAGTGAACTCATTCAGAGGCTCAGCCTCGCTTCACTCGTGCGCGTGGGGCTTCCGCTCGGGGTCGTTGCATCGCTAGCTCCGCCCGTGGCGATCATTGTGGTTGTGGTGGTCGTCCTGCTGTGGATCGCTTCGCTGATCGCCGA
>JAYSSK010000165.1:0-3862 GCA_043720595.1 Acidimicrobiia bacterium | reverse complement strand
CAATCCACGACATGAACTTTGAGATCATGCCCGACATGTCGCACACATCGCCGCAGCACTGTGCCGACCTGCTGTGGTCTCGCACAGACCTCTCGCCGGCCGACATCGACACTGCACACTTGTACGACGGGTTTAGCGTCATCACGTTCCAGTGGCTTGAAGCTTTGGGGCTGTGTCCGCCGGGGCAGGCTGGCCCGTTCATCGCCTCGGGGGGAACCCGCCTTACGGGCGCAGTGCCGACCAACACCGACGGCGGGGCCATCAACGTCGGCAGACGACACGGAGCCAACTTCTGCATCGAAGCGGTTCGCCAGCTTCGAGGCCAGTGTGGTGCGCGTCAGGTTGCCGACGCAGAAGTCTCCGTGTGGGCCAACGCAGTCGGTCCGTTCTCCGGCGCGATGCTGCTGACGAAGGGCTGAGTCTGCTTCGTTTAGCCTGAGCGAGGTGACTGTCAGCGAGGCGTCGGGTGAACTGTCATCAGGACCACTTCGCCGTGCGTCGTACGGGGCAACCAGCCCGGAGGTCGGCGCAGCCGGTGCGAAGACCCGACGCCGCATCTCTGATGCGGCGCTGAGCTGCTTCGCCCACAACGGGTACCACGACACCGTGGTCGATGACATTGCTCGAGCGGCAGGCGTATCCCGGGCAACGTTGTACCAGTACTTCGAAAGCAAGGAGGCGGTGTTCATTGCGCTCGTTCGCGCAGGAGGCGGCGACTTCCTTGGTTTGCTGTCTCACTTGGAACCGCTCGGCGAGTCGGCCGTTGGTTTCGAGTCTCTGCGTCGCTGGGTCTGCGCTTGGGGGGCCGAGGTCGATCGTTACCGTGCACTGTTCGTTGAGTGGGCCGACGCGAACTCCCCGCAGGCTTCGTTGCGGCCGCGGCTGGCATGGTTCGTCGAGCACCACACAGCCGAGCTGGCACGGCATCTCGTGGCGGCCGGAGTCTCTGCACCAGAAGCCGATACTGCTTCGCTGCTCATGCTTGCCGTCATGGACCGAGCGAACTACTCACGGCTCGTCTTTGCACCGAACATGTCAAGCGTCGAGCTTGCCGACGACATCGCCGTTGCGTTCCAGCTTCTCCTCTTTCCTCAGGCCCGCAACACGGCCCGCCAAACGCTCCACATCAGTAAGTCCAAGAGCAGTAAGAAGTCCAAGAGCAGTAAGAAGTCCAGGAGCAGTAAGTCCGGCAGCAGTGCCGTTGCAGCTCCTCCGATACCGGTGTGCAGCCCGATCTACTCGGGCCACGATCCCCGCACCGGCGCTGGCGACCAAGCAGCCCGGACGGCTCAGAATCTCATCGACTCCGCCGCATCGGTGTTCGCCGAGCAGGGTTATGCCGCTTCGAACGTGGACCAAATCGTCACGCGTGCAGGCGTGGCCCGCGGCACGTTCTACAAGTACTTCTCCAACAAGGCAGAGATACTGGCGCTCCTCTCCCACGAGGCTGCGCTGCAGCTTGCTCAGCCACTCGACGATTTGCGGAAACTCCGCCCCGGGCCTGGTTGTGAGACCGACCTGGCTCGCATCCACACGCAGCTGCTCGCCGTGCACCGCACCCACGCTGCGGCGATGCGCGCATGGACGGAACGGTTGACCGATCCAGCAACGCTGCGCTCAGACACCGACGGCACGGTCGCAATACTCAGGAATGCAATTCAAGCGCTGCTGCAAACAGGCGATCTCGCCAGCGTCGTGTCGGTCGACCCTGTCATGATGATCCTCTCCGCATTGTTCGAACGGTTTCCGGATGAAGCAGTCGGCACTCGTTACGAAATGACCGATACACAGATCATCAGCGCGCAGACGATGTTTGTTTCACGGTTCCTGTTGTCGGTAGCGAGCTAACTGCCCGCCGATTCTCAGTCGCCGATGAAGTTCGGGCTGCGTCCCTCGATGAAGGACTGCACGCCTTCACGTCGGTCGGCGGTTGTAGAGATCAGCGCTGTCGCGTTGCGCTCTTCCTCGAAGCAGGTGTCGATGTCGTTGCTCAACGAGCGTCGATACAGCCGTTTGGTGAGGCCGAGGGTGCGCGTGGGGCCTGCAGCAAGCCGTTGCGCCAGGTCCATCGCCGTCGGCAGAACTGCGTCGGCATCAACGGAGCGGTTCACGATGCCCCAGGTGTGCAGGTCCGAAGAAGTCAGCGTGTCGCTGAGAAGCGCTATCTCGTTGAGCCGATGGAACCCGATGATGCGGGGCAGGAAGTACGGGTCGCCAGCATGCGGGACCATCGCCCGCCGGGAGAATACGTGAGTCCATCGAGCGTCGGCGTCTGCAACCACCAAGTCGGCCAGCAACGCGAACATCCACCCAGCCCCTGCGACGGTGCCGTTGACAGCAGACACCATCGGCTTCTCAAGCTCCCACATGGAGCGAAACAGTGATCGGTATCCCTCGGTGAGATAGCGGTAGTCCAGCGCACTGGACGGAACAGGAGACGCCCCGCGCACCGCATCGGCCCCGCTGCAGTAGTCCCGGCCCGTGCCGGTGACGACGATCGCCCTGACGGCTTTGTCGGAGGTTGCGCTCGTGAAGAAATCGGTGAGCTGTTTCGCCGAAACATCGTCGATCGCATTGCGTCGCTCGGGCCGATTCAACCGCACCACCGCCACGTTGCCGTCCATCGTGATCACGACGCCGGGTTTGGGGAGATCGGTCGGGTCAGCGGGGCTTGCGACTGACTGCTGATTCACGGCTTCGTCCTGCATTGCGTCATCCTTGCGTACGGGTTGGTCTCCTTGGAGGCCGACAGAACTTGACGCTAGTGTTAAGAAACAGAATCGATCAACATCGCGCCGCGGCGCTCGGAGGAACCATGAGTGCTGCCAAGCAGGGTCTGCTCGCAGGAAAGATCGCGCTGATCACGGGGGCGGGCCATGGCATCGGACGCGGGCACGCGCTCGAGTTGGCCAAGCACGGCGCAACCGTGATCGTGAACGACCTCGGGTCCTCGGTCAACGGCGAGGGTTCCGGACGAGACGCCGACACGGTGGTCGACATGATCACCGCGCGCGGTGGCACGGCATTTGCCGACTACGGCGATGTCGGCGACGAAGAGCAGGCCACAGGCATGGTGCACCGCGCATTCGACGAGTTCGGCTGCCTCGACATCTTGGTCAACAACGCCGGAATCGTTCGCGACAAGGCAATCTGGAATATGTCGGCGAACGACTTCGATCTGGTCATGCGAGTCCACGTGCGCGGCACATGGCTCACCAGCCGAGCCGTCGCACAGAAGTGGCGGGATCAGGCGAAAGAAGGTTCGGGCAAGATCTACGGGCGCATCATCAACACCACGTCGGGGGCCGGGTTGTTGGGCAACTTCGGGCAGACCAACTACGCCACGGCGAAGGCTGCCATCGTCGGGCTGTCACAGTCGCTTTCGTTGGAGCTGGCGGCAATCGGCGCAACAGTCAACGTGATTGGTCCGGGTGGACTCACCCGCATCTCGGCCACCATGTCTGGCGCTGCGCCGATGGAGCCGGGCGAATTCGACGAAGACGAGTTCCACCCGAAAGACCCGTCGTTGTGCTGCCCGGTTGTCGCGTGGTTGGCAAGCGACGAGGCCGGCCACGTCAGCGGCCAGGTCATCCGGGCCATGGGCGAGAAGATTTTTCTCATGGGCGGCTGGACGGAAGAACGCACCATCTCCAATGGCGGCAAGCGCTGGGATGCAACCAAGCTGGGTCCATTGTTTGCCACCGACCTGTTCGGCACCCGCGCCCCAGGCCTGCGCATGGGCGGCTGACGTTCCCTGCTGCACGCCGCACCACGCAACGGCGCCCCGCCTAACTACGCAACACACAAACCGGAACGCGCAGCACGCAAAGCCGTAAAGTTGCCTAAAACGGGCCACGGAACC
>JAYSSK010000164.1:0-10294 GCA_043720595.1 Acidimicrobiia bacterium | reverse complement strand
GGATTCGCGGGTTGACAATTGCCACGAGCGAGTTCGATTCGAAGTCCGCTGCAGGCCACGTCCGGAGTTGCTCTTCGACGGGCTGTCCTACCGAAGGAACCTGTACGGGAAACGAATTGGGGAGGCTCGTGACAGGGAATGTTCGGAATTGCACGCGAAGAAAGGGAAAGCACGGTCCGCCAGGAATGGATCGACGTCGTCACGAGCAATGCGACTGCGAGCGACGGTGGGTAACTTCACAGCGAGCGCCAATGCCGAAAGGAACCTGCGGCAGTGAACTAAACGGCTTTGCTGCAGCCCGGGGTGCCCACAAGACAGGTTCCCTTTGTAGTTGATGCCAACGCACTGCCAGAAAGTTGCAACTGCCCAATCGTTAAACGAACTGACGGCTAGGGACATTGCGCCAGCTCCGGCTCGGGACCAAAGGGATCAACTGGACACAAATCCCGTGAACACGGAGCAGTTTGCGAATGAGCCACCACGACGCGAGCAGCAGAGCCATTGCAGGATGGTCAGCTACGCGGTCATGGCTCGAACAGAGTGCCAAGTGAAACGGCCAGAGGAATGCCAAAAACGGAATTGTGAAACGAGCCGTGGGCCGGAGGCACAACGTCAATTCGCCAACGTTCGCAAGTGCCGCCTCACCGATGTGTGCGTGATAGCCGAGGAGATCCTGCTGGCATCGCTCCCAAGCCGCCGACCGGCTGTTAGAGCACGTACTCCGAGAGACGCGATCAAAGGGTGTTTATGTGCGCACTTGAGGTGGCTCGGATCACAGCCAGTAAGCGCGAGCCCCGGGGGGTGGGGCTGCCGGTGTGTCGTTGTCGTTCAACAACGGTCGGCTCTATTCGTAGAGCTCATTGATCGCTCTCGCCGCCGAGTTCGAGCAATGACTCGGTAGGCCTCGGCGCACTTCGGTCGATGTTCGGTATCTGGGCCCAGTCCGCTAAGCGCTCCGGTGGAGGGCCGAATCTGCGGATCGCTCCGTGGTAGAGCCCGAGCGCCATGCCAGCTGCCTGACGACGGTGATGACGCGCATCGTCGGAGACCCCTATCGACCTCGTCAGCTCGAACCCAGTTCTGAGGAGGCCCGAAAGCAACACTCCGTACCACCACCGGGTCGTTTGCTGCATCGCGAGCACTTCGTTGCGGATCAGGAGGTAGCCGTGTGCGCCGCTGCGCTGTCGCATTCCGCTGGCTTGGCGCACAACCACCCCCGTGGCCACGACCACCCGGCGATTTCTACGGGCAGCCTGCCGACAAATCAAACAATCCTCCATATACAGGAAGGTCCGCTCGTCGAACCCGGCAACACTTTCTAAGAATGCTCCGTCGATCGCGAGACATGCTCCATCCACCCAGTCCACGTCAGTCAGCTCTCCTTCGGTCCGACGGGTCAACAACCGGTGACGGGCCCAACCCCACCTGGGGTGCCACGTCCCACCGACTCGCATTTGGTCGCCGGTCTGGTTGATTGGCGCAACAATGGCAGCGCCGGTCGCGTCCAATAGATCCACAAGTTCGCCAAGTGATCCATCCCGAACTACGACATCGTCGGTGAGAACCATGACCACCCGCGGTGAGGCCCGACACGCGGCCGCCCTGTTCACTGCAACTGCGTACCCAAGGTTGCTTTCAAACCTGATTGTTTTGTCCGCAACCGTGTCTGTCGTTTCAACATACGGACGGGCATCGGCGTTCTCGGCCACGACGATGCGGGTGTCCGGGTGGTGCAGCCGCAATTTGGTCAAGTCGGCCGTCAACTCCGCCGAAAGTGGGTGCGACCCGAGCCGCAGCACGACAACCGTTAAACCCGACCGGCCCGTATTAGAAGTCGTCGGCAGTTGTGTCATCGGAAAGAACTGTATGCCTCCGTTCAAGACCGAAGCGGCTTTGAATTTTCGCCACGACCCCTGCCGGCCCCTGACGTTTCGATGTGTAACGGGCTCATCTTTCCGGCACGGGCGACCTTGCTCGCCATAGGGTCTTGGGCTCCTCCAGGCGCGCTTATCGTCTGCGCCGTACCGGTTTGGCTCACAGAACAGGTGCACCGCCTACGTTTCGTTCGCCTTGCTTCACGTGTTCATTGCATCCGTCGCCGGAGTCCCCCGACAAATCCGATGCAAGCAGCCAGCGGTGCTCACCGCCCGGCGAAGTCTTGAAACCCGCTGACTGGGGTTCGGTTTGCACGGCTCAATCGTACGGCTTCAGACTGCGCCGCTTGGTATTTCGAATCCGGTCGCCGAGAGCCCTTGCAGGCCTGCTTGCCCGCCAGATTGTGGAACTCAAGAGCTGGTCGCGCTCCAAGCGGGTTCGAACGTTTTCTTACTGGGCGGATACCGCGGCGGATTTCGCTGCGGCAGCGTCTCCCACTCGTCCCAAGAGCGTTGCGCTGAGGGCTGCTTCCACCTCTACAGCACGTGCTGTTGTTGCAACCAGCTCTCGATGTCGTTCTTCCGCTCGCCGCGCCGAACGGTTGGCCGCTGCGATCAGGAGGGCATCTCGATCCGTTGGCCAGTTGGGGTGCGTTGTTCGTTCGCACCACTTCCAGTTGGCGGCAGCGATCTCGTCGACGGACATCGACCCGCGGTACAGCTTTGGGGTGTGAAGAGCAGTTAGGGCCGCAACCGATTCAGCTCGCACCCACTCCTGTTCGAGCCATTGCTTCCACATCCAATGGTCAGTCCATTCCCCGGCCGGTGTGGTTCGCCAGCCGAATGGTAAGCGCAAGTATGAATCCAGTCGGTGGGCTGCGGCGCTCAGGGTGACTCGATTCACGCTGCCCAGCAACATCGCTCGGTCGGCCGGATCGCTCAGATCGACTCGCATGAGTTCCGGGTCACCATCTCCGAGGAGAAGAGTCAGCGTGGCTGCGAAGTCCGCGCCCCGCGCCAACGGTTCCGTCACCCGCTCCAGATGGTCCGGTGCCCAGATGTCGTCATCGCTGAGGTAGGCCACGAACTGGCACTGCACTGACTGGAGCAACAGGTGCCGGTAAGGCTCTCCGGTTCGGGGGCTCTTCGGGTTCGCGTGGTAGTGAACTCTTGGTTCTGATTCGATGATCTGCGCCATCATCGCGTCGGTGGAGGCGGGCGCACCGTCGCCGACAACGTGAACGACCACATTCGCTTCGGTCTGTCGAAGCACCGAGTGAATGGCTGGGAGCAGGGTAGGACCGTGGTCGAACGTCGGAATGAGCACGACCACTTTTGGCATGCCGGAACTGTACGTGGCGGGAGATCTGCGGCTCGTTGATACTTCTTATTGGGTTGGTTCTTCTGGAGGTCCACTTCAGACCTAACGTTGCAGCGTGCGACGCGCTCTCAGACTCATCTTCCCGTTCGGGTCGATTCTGATTGTGTTGGTTTCAGGCGCGCTGCACGCCCGGTGGTCCTCAGTGCCCTACCGGTTCGGTTCACAGAACAGCCTCACGGCCTACGTCTGTTTTGCGCTGCTCCACGTGTTTGTTGCGTTGGTCGCCGGGGTACCTGACGAAGCCGACGACGTGCAGCCGGCCGTCTTGCGTGCACTGGTGTCTGCGGCTATCGCTACCGCAGTGTGGGTGACTGTGCAGACGGTGCTGCCGGGCTTGTTGCCCCGCCGAGTCATTTTGTGGAACGCAGCGGTGCAGCCCCTCTGGTCGTTCCTGTGCTCGGCGACCGTCATCCGGTCCGACCGCCGACAGATTCGGCGAGAACGGGTTTGCGCGCTCGTGCAACCGGGCGACGTTCCTAGCCTGCAGGCAGACTGTTCGCGTGAGTTCCCTTTCCCTGAGCAGCAATTTTTGCTCGTCGACGTGGTGACGGTGGCAGACCTTGCGGCCATGGCAACGGCAGCGGAAATTCACGAGCGGCTTGCGCGCAACGAACCTTCGTTGATTGTTGCCGCCGATTCTTCTATGGACATGCCGCGAGTGGTTGATGCTGTCACGCTCCTCCACAGAACCGGTGTGAAGGTCCGCACCTTGGCTCTGTTCTACGAGGAGTACATCGGCAAAGAGTCCTTGGCCGAACTGACCCGCATGACAATGCTGTTCGACGTTCGGGCGCTACATCACGCAACATACCGGCGAGCGAAGCGCGTTATCGACGTAGCCGGTGCGGTGGTTGGGCTAGCAGTTGCGGTGTTCGCGACTCCGTTCATCGTCATTGGAAACGTTGTCGCCAACCGTGGGCCGCTTCTGTTCGCTCAGCCCCGAACGGGGCGCGATGGCATCTCCTTCGTGATGGTCAAGTTCCGCACGATGCGGGAGGGCGCGGATGTGTCGACAACAAATTGGACGTCCCCTGCTGATCCTCGAATTACTCCGTTTGGTCGAGTTTTGCGACGTTGTCATCTAGACGAACTGCCGCAGTTCTGGAATGTCCTGACCGGAGACCTGTCGCTGGTCGGTCCCAGGCCCGAGCAACCGCATTACGTCGAGGAGTTGACCCGCAAAGAACAGGCATACGAGCTGCGGCACCTGGTCACCCCAGGCCTCACCGGGTGGGCGCAGATAAAGCATCGGTACGCCAGTACTGAAGCCGAGGCCATAGAAAAGCTTCAATACGATCTTTACTACCTACGAAACCAGTCACTTTCCTTGGACCTGCGCATCCTCAGCCGCACCGTCAGGTCGGTTGTTCGCCAACGTGGCCGCTAAACCTCGGGTTCACCCGGCTGTCCCTGGCCAGCGCATGATTGCGTCGATGACTTCAACATGGCGGAGCGCGCTGTGGATGTCAGCGCGAGGTTGCTGACCTCCGCGTAGATAACCCACGAACTCGCGAAGTTCGGCAAGCAACGGCCACTCGCCCGGGCACTGAATGTGCTCGGGTTCGGGTGCCAACCTTCTGCCGGCATCTCGGTACACCAGCACTGACTCCGCATACCCGCCCGCCAGCACGATGATTCCACCGTCGCAGAAGACCGACACTTCACGGGTGGTTATGTGTGAACGCCCCGAGCACTCCATGACCACCCAAGGTTGGGTACCGAACCTCGCCATCACACCATAGGTAGTGTCGGCGACCCTGTCGTGTGCCACTGACTGCAGCGGAGGAACGTCTCCCAGCAATTCCTCGACGATCGCCATGTCGTGGGGAAGCAAGGTCCAGGGTTCATCGCAGTCGTGGTGCCAAGCCCGCTGAATTCGCCGAGTGTGTATGCCCACCACATTTCCAACATCCCCGGTGCGCAACAGTTCAGCCATCTTCTGAACTCCAGCGTGGTAACGCCACTTGTCCATCACGAAAACCAATCCATTCGCGCGCAAAGCGAGGCGGCGCGCATCCTCCACCTTGTCTGTCAGTGGCTTCTCAACGAAAACCGGCTTGCCGCAAGGCAGTAGGTGTTCCACCATCGCAACGTGGTCTTTGGTATTTACGGCGACAACGAACCCGTCGACCGCGGCGGCGACTACTTCGTCAATGCTCCCCACAAAATCCGCGCCACCTGCGCGTGCTCGGTCTCGTGACGATTCGTGCCGTGCTGCAACCAGTACGCGGCACCCGAGGATCTGTAGATCACGCAGGATGTTGGCCCCCCACGGGCCGCAGCCGATGAGACCAATGACTGGTATATCGATTCGAGACATATTGCTCAGGCTAGGTTCGTTCAGGGAAATCTCTTCGCTGATGGGACTGCATTGTGACAAACCAGCTCGCGCGGCTAACGAGCAACGCGACATCCATCGAGGGCGTCGTTCGGTTTGACGTTCCAACGATCTCCGATGATCGAGGCCAGCTCGGAGTGGTATCTCGCCAGGACTGGCAGCTGCCGGTTGTTCTGCAATGGAATTTGGTCCGATCGGCGGCCCCCGTGGTTCGCGGGTTCCACGTACACCTACGACACGTCGACGGGCTGTTCGTTGCGGCGGGGACCTTGCATGTAGGGCTTCGAGACCTTCGCATCGCCTCAACCACATACAGGCAAGCCGAGGTCATAACCCTGGAACCATTCTCGAGCGGGTTGGTGATTCCCCCGGGCGTAGGGCATGGCTTCTTGAGCGCAGACCCTGCCGTCCACCTCTACGGGACAGACGAGTATTGGGATCCTGCCGACGAACTGGGTTGCCGCTGGGATGACCCGGCCCTTGCGTTGCACTGGCCTGCAATTGCGCCGCCGAAGCTCTCCGAACGCGACTCTGCGGCGGGCACTCTCGCGCAACTCGAAGCCACGTTGCGCGACCTAGGCCTGTAAACCGTCCTACGGACTGCGGTAACCCCACGAGCCGGCCGGACCTTCGCCGGGCCTCGCAGTTGCGGTGCTCTCGACTCCGGATCCTGAACCGTCTTTGGCCAGCTGACCGACCACGACATAAGCCGGGACGACGAATCCGGTGCCCACCAACACGCGATAGTCGGATCGCCCCGTTATGAGTTCCGGGAGCAGGTCGAATTCCGTGGCGAACCGTTTCCCCATTCGGTCTCGCAGGTACGACAGCCATCGAAAGTCACCCTCGTCCGCGTCGACGGCGGTCTTGACCTCGACGGCGACAACCCGTCCGTCGGGGCTGTCGAGAAGTAAGTCGACCTCACGCTGCTCGGTATCGCGGAAATGGTTCGCGAACGGCTGAACCTCTGACCACGATGCTGAGCGCAGCAGTTCGCTGACAACGAATGTCTCTACCCAGCGGTCCCGCGTCGGCATTGATGGGGTTCCTGCGCGGTGAGCGCTGCCAGCCGTGTGCTGACCCTTCGAAGGTCAATCGATTGTCGTGAACGCAACAACGGCGCAAGCGGCGCGTGCTGCGAGTTCGAGGAGTGTCAACTTTCCTGACTGGCGAGGGCCGTTGACAATGTCAGGCTGGCGGCAGCCGAACGAACGGCAGAGGTCGGCGACCCCCAGCTTTGATCCGGGCGTATCGTTGGGCCACATGTCCGAGCGGCCGATGCGCATCCTTCACGTGATCACCAAGCTCGATGTCGGCGGCGCTCAAAGCGTGGTCCACGAGCTGGCTACCCGTCAACGCACAGCCGGTCACAGCGTGCAGGTGGCAACTGGTCTCACTGGCCCCGTCGGCGAATCGCTGGTTGATCAGGGCATCACGGTCTCGGTGCTTCCGGATCTTGTCCACCCGCTTGCGCCGGGGAAAGATCGTCGTGTTCTCCAACAGCTTGTCGAACTGATTCGCGCCAACCCGCCCGATGTGATGCACACGCACTCCTCGAAGGGTGGCTTGCTCGGGCGTGCTGCCGCACGGCGGAGTGGAGTGCCCAGCGTGTACACGGCGCACGGCTGGCCGTTTCAACCCGGCGCACCGGCTGCGCAACGAATCAAATCGCTGATGATCGAGTGGGCGGGCGCCAAGCTTGGTGACGAGGTTGTGTGCGTAACCCAATCCGAGTTGAACCTCGCTCGCAGGTGCAAAGTCGGCCGGAGGTCCCATCTTCATGTCATTGCCAACGGCATCGCCGAACTACCCGCTCCAGAGCGTCCTCTGCGCAAGCTCGGCGACCACTTCAACCTCGTAATGGTCGCACGACTGTCTCCGCCTAAGCGCGCCGATCTGGCGGTCCAGGCCGTTGCACTTTCAGCGGACCACATCCGGCTAACCATCGTTGGCGATGGCGAGCTGGCTCCCGGTCTTCGCCAGCAGATCCAATCTGTGGGGGTGACCAAACGCGTTGTGATGGGGGGAGTTCTCGACCCATTTCCGGTCCTCGAGACGGCCGATGCGTTCTGCCTCTTCTCGAATTACGAGGGTTTGCCCATGACTGTGCTGGAAGCTATGCGCGCAGGTCTTCCGGTCATCGCGAGCGACCTACCCGGAATTGCCGAAGCGCTCGGCCCCGATGCCGGGTTCCTGTGCGGCTCCCCCGACGAGGCGACAGCGGCCATTCGGCGCCTTGCCGACGACCCCGATCTCACCGTTCGAATGGGCCGTGCGGCACGCCAGCGCTGGGAGCAACGTTTCAGTGCTGCGCGAATGGCCGATGCATACGAAACGCTCTACCGGAGCCTCCTCACTACCTGACCCAGCGGACCAGATAGATCACCTCGGGTCTCCCTCGCCACGCTGCCCTTCAACGGCCCCGTACACAGCTTCGAAGATCGCCTGCGCGTTGTAGACGCGGTTACGTCCTCGGCCGGTGGTCTCCCGCAGGTCACCCCGTTCCACGAGGGCGTCGATTGCACTGTGGGCCGTGGGCCGGGTTACGCCGAGCAACGTTTCGACTCGGGCCGCTGTGACGACTGGGGTAGCGAAAAGTTGTTCCGCAAGACGGATGACGGAAGTGGGGCGACCCTCGTCGAGAAGTCGGCTGCGAAGGTCGTGTTGCAGCTCGACCAAGCGGACGGTTCGATCCTCCGAATCGCGCGCTTGCTTGTGGACCCCGCGGAGAAAAAAGGCGATCCACGGCATCAGGTCCCCCGACTGGCTGGTTGTGAGGAGAAGGTCGTAGTACTGGCTCCGGTTCTGTTCTAAGTACGCAGAGAGGTACAACAATGGTTGCGAAAGAACCTGTCGCAACACCAACATGAGTGGCAGGACAAGGCGACCAATCCGTCCGTTACCGTCCAAGAACGGGTGGATTACTTCGAACTGGTAGTGAACAACGGCCAACTGGATGAGCAAAGGAAGTCCAGACTCGTGAAGGTATCGTTCGAGGTCGTCTAACGCCGACTGCATTTCATCCGGCGGTGGCGGGACAAAAACAGCATCGTTGAGATTGCTGCCGCCGATCCAGACCGGGCTTTCACGGAGTTCACCTGGCCGGCGGTGCTGCCCGCGGACCCCGGCGAGCAGTAGGTGGTGCATCTCCCGTAGCAATCGAATGGACATTGGAAAGCCATCGCGAATTCGGGCCAGCCCAAATTCCATCGCAACGATGTAATTGCGAACTTCAATGGCATCATCCGCTGCATTGGGCGACGGAACCTGTCCCGCCTCGAACAGAAGGAGTTGACCGACGTCGGTTTTGGTGCCCTCGATACGTGAGCTCAAAACGGCCTCAAGCCGGAGGTGTGGCCCAATGAGCAGGTGGGGATTCGGAATGAGCCGACCGACGCCTCCGAGACGGTGTACAGCCCCGGTTGCCTCATCGAGCAGGTTTATGACTTCCTCCGAAAGCCCCAATCGGCGAGGAGCGGGAGCCGGGATGAACGAGAAGTACCCAGAGGGCATTTTCCGCACAACTCCACGGTCCGTCGACGTAAACGCATCTGGGCGCATTGGGTTCTCGTTCCTCATTGTTCAAGCGAACTTGCCTATCTTACGATTTTGGTAAAGACACAGGCGGTTTGCTTTACGAGTGTATAGCATGGCAATAACATGCCGTATAGTGTCATCACACGTGACGACCAGAATGTCCGCTGAGCAAGTCGACGGGTTCCAGGAAACACTGAGCATGCAGCACACTGCTTGGGTGAACGCTGGGCCGACAGGAACACGGGATTTTGAAGGGTTGCTGCGTCGGTTGGCGACCAACGACGAACTTGCATTCCTCGATACGGTGCCTGCACGGCAAGCGCACTTCGAGCATCTTGCCGGGCTGGACGCGCTCCCACGATTCGAGTTGAGCGGTGGCGGTTTGTGGACACATCAGGCCAGTGCAATCCAACATGTGCTCGCAGGCAGGTCCGTCGTCGTGGCCACGGGCACGGCGTCTGGGAAAACACTCTGCTACCAGTTGCCACTGGCGTTGGCGGCAGCTTCGCAACGGCCGGCTCCCACAGCCCTGCTGATGTTTCCAACGAAGGCGCTCGCCCAGGACCAGCTCCGGTCACTTGGAGCGCTAGCCGAGACGCTGCAGTTGAAGGCCCTCTCCCCGGTCACTTACGACGGCGACACGCCTCCGGATGCCCGGCAGTGGGCCAGGCGTCATGCGTCGGTGATCCTGACGAACCCTGACATGCTCCACCAGGGCATCCTCCCCTATCACGGGCGTTGGTCCTCGTTCCTCAGCCGGTTGCAGTTCGTTGTCATCGACGAGTTGCATACCTACCGCGGCATATTCGGGTCTCATGTCGCACTCGTCATCCGTCGGCTTCGTCGGCTGTGTCGCATGTATGGCGCGGACCCAGTTTTCATTTCGACATCAGCAACGGTCGGCACCCCGGGAGCCCTCGCTGCATCCATTACCGGCATCCATCCAGTGGTGATCGACGACGACGGCTCTCCGCGCGGCGAGCGCGTGTTGGCCGTCTGGAACCCGCCGGCCGATGCCGCAGGTTCGCCGGTTAGCGGCAACGCGTCGACCTCACAGCTACTTGCTGCTTGCGTGCAGCAACACTGGCGCTCGATTGCGTTCACTCGCAGCCGTCGCGGCACCGAAGTGGTTGCGGCTCGAGCACGTCGGTTGGTGGGCGATGA
>JAYSSK010000163.1:0-3863 GCA_043720595.1 Acidimicrobiia bacterium | reverse complement strand
CCCTGACGTCTTGGCCGGTAGGATTAGGGACATGTCAGAGACCTTCTTCACCGACGTTCCCTATCCAGTTGCCGCAGCCGGGACTGACCCCGGAGACGGCCTAGGGTTCCGGGTCTACAACCCGGACCGCGAGGTGATGGGTCGCCGCATGGAAGACATTCTTCGCATTGCCGTTTGCTATTGGCACAGCTTCAACTGGCCGGGCAGCGACGTGTTCGGCGCTGGCACCTTCGATCGGCCGTGGCTCTCGGCGGGCATCGACCCCATGAAGGCTGCGCTCGCGAAACAAGACGCAGCGTTCGAGTTCTTCGACAAGCTCGGCAACCCGTACTACTGCTTCCACGACGTCGATATGGCGCCAGAGGGCAAGACGCTCAAGCAGAGCACGGCCAACCTCCACAAGCTCATCGAACGGGCCGCAAAGAAGCAGAAGACAACAGGCGTCAAACTGCTGTGGGGAACAGCAAATCTGTTCTCCCACCCGCGTTACGCAGCCGGTGCTGCAACCAACCCGGACCCCGATGTGTTCACCTACGCGGCCGGCCAGGTACGCAACATGCTGGAAGCCACCCACCGCCTCGGCGGCGAGTCCTACGTGCTGTGGGGCGGCCGCGAAGGTTACGAGACGCTGCTCAACACGCGCCTCCGCCAAGAAGCAGACCAGCTCGCCCGGTTCCTGCATCTGGTCGTCGAACACAAGAACAAGATCGGCTTCACGGGTCAGCTGTTCCTTGAACCCAAGCCACAGGAACCAACTAAGCACCAGTACGACTACGACTGCTCGACGGTGCACGGTTTTCTCGAGCGCTACGACCTGCTGGGCGAGTACTTCGTCAACATCGAAGTGAATCATGCAACGCTTTCTGGCCACTCGTTCCATCACGAGGTCAGGTACGCCATCGAGAACGGAATCTTCGGTTCCGTCGATGCCAACCGTGGCGACCCACAGAACGGCTGGGACACCGACCAGTTTCCCAACTCGGTCGAAGAGATGAGCCTCGCTGTCTACGAAATCATCAAGGCAGGCGGGTTCATCGGTGGTGGATTCAACTTCGACACAAAGTTGCGCCGCCAGAGCATGGACCGTACGGACCTGTTCCACGGGCATATCGGCGGCATCGACACGCTGGCGCAATCACTGCTGGTTGCTGAACAGATGATCCAGAACGATGTCCTCGAAGCTGCCAAGGAAGCTCGCTACGCCGGGTGGAACTCCCGTCGGGGCAAGGCCATCTTGGCGGGCAAGACCACACTCGCCAAGCTCGCCGACGCCGCGTTGGCCGGCGAGGTCGATCCGAAGCCGGTGTCCGGTCGTCAGGAATTGCTGGAAAGCGCGGTCAACCACGCCATTTGGTCAGCGCGCTGACTTTCGTTCGTCTCAAACAGGTGGATCGCCGCAACGGCTCCGATCACAATCGTGGCCGGAGCCTTGCCCGGCAAAACGTGAAGTTCGTCCAGGCGCCCGCGCCACACCTGTTGATCGGCGCGGGTCGCCAATTGCACGATGGCAACCGGCGTATCCGCTGCAAGACCACCAGCGCTGAGCCCGTCTACAATCGTGCGTCGTTCCGACATTCCCATCAACACCACGATCGTCGAACCGACGCGAGCCAGTGCCGACCAATTCACTGGCGTCTGACCGTTGCTCCGGTGCCCCGTCACCACTGTCACTGCGGCAGACACGCCGCGGTGCGTCACGGGGATACCTGCGGCCGCTGGCCCAGCAAAGGCGGAGCTCACTCCCGGCACGATTTCGCAGGCAATCCCAGCTTCTGCAAGCGCACCAACCTCTTCGCCACCACGCCCGAACACCAACGGGTCGCCGCCTTTCAAACGCACGATGACGGCATCGGAGTTGGACCCCAGCTCAACGAGCAACGCGTTGATCGTCTCCTGCGCCACCGCAGACCCGGGGCGCTTGCCGACATCAATCAGTTCGGCGCCCGGCTTGACGAGAGACAACACTGCAGCATCGACCAGTGCATCGTGCACCACGATGTCGGCGCGCTCAAGCAACCGGGCCGCCCGGACCGTGAGTAGGTCGGCAACTCCTGGTCCGGCACCCACGAGGTACACGGTCACGGTCGCTTCACGGTCGCTTCACGGTCGCTTTCATGGTCGTACCGTGTAGCCGCGTCGCGGAACCGTCACGATTGCATTGCCAGCCACACCAAGGCGTTTGCGAAGGCGACCGATCGTCACGTCGATCACGTGCGAGTCAGTTCCTCCCGGCCAGAGCCGATCCAGAAGCACCTGCCTGCTCACAACCTTCGGCGCCGCCTCTAGCAACACAGACAGCAACCCGGCCTCTTTGCCTGAGAGCGCAACGGCCTGACCCGCGAGGCGAACCTCGCCGCCGCTGATGGTGACTGGAACACCGGCGATCGAAACCCGCCGTCCGCTCGCAATCAATTCATCGGACAACAACCGAATCATCGGACCGATTCGATACCGCTCCGGCGCTCGCGGCGCAACGATGCCGAGGCCGACGCCGGCAGCGCCACACACCGGCCCGACAACCATTGGGATCACAGTGTCATTGAGCGCAGCGCGTGCCTGATCTTCACAACCCATTTCTGCTGCGATGAGAAAGAAGTTTCGCAACGCAGGAGCACTGGTGAACGTCACCGCTTGCAGAGAACGCTCGACCACTGCTTCGACGAGTGCCTTCGCTGGGCCAAGATCGAGGGGAAGGATCCACCGGTACACAGGTACTTCGACGACAACTGCACCTGCTGCACGCAGGCGGGCAACCGTCTCGTGGCTGTCGTCACCGTGGCGTTGGAATGCAATCCGCTTTCCAGCCACACCAGCATCGAGCAGCATGGCCACCAGTTCATCGAGCCGTTCCGAAGCAGCCTTGGCTGCAACGTCAACACCGGACTGGTGGACAGCCGCCGACGCTTTCGGCCCACGAGCGAACACCACCGAATCCTTCAGCATTTTGAGCAGCGAGTCACCCAGGCCCCAGCTGTCTGCCGCTGCCATCCATGCGCGCATCCCAATTCCCGTGTTGGCCACGACGTAGTCGGGTGGCTCCAACAAGAGCGCTTCAGTTACTTCGAACAACTCTGCGTCAGGACCAACTGGAAGCGTGCGAATAGTCGGCCCGTGCAGAACAGCGGCACCTCGTCGGCCGAGCAGCTCTGCCTGCTCTTCCCATCGGCGGTCAGCCGTGACGCCGACGGTGAACCCAGCGAGAGTTGCCTCGAAGCGCGGGTCCGCGGTCGCCGAAAGGGTGCGGCCAGCAGCGCTTTCGGACATCTTCCTACTGTGAGGGTTTCGCGTTAACGCAACGTTTCGTCCTGGTGACGATCCCACGTCGCGGTGGAGAGCTGCACACATGACTGTTTCGCAGCGGGTTGCCGAGAAATGGGATCCAACGTGATGCGCGTCAAGCGGTTGACGAGGGGATGATGCATCCCGATGAACACCTGGCCTTCAGGGACGATCGGAGTGACTACGGCTTGCACCGTCACTGTGCCGCGGCGCGAACTCACTTCGATGTCCATCCCCGCACTGATCGACCGGGCTTCGGCATCCACCGGGTTGATCTGCACAGAGGCAGCGTGCGGGGCGAGAGCCCGCAGCACCGCAGAACGATCTGTACGCGTACCTGTATGCCATTGAGCTGAACTCTGCCGCCCCGTCAGGAGTACCAGTGGGTAGTCCTCGTCGGGCAGCTCGGGAGCGGGCTCGGGTGCTTCCACCACGAACCGGGCACGCCCGTCGGGATGGAAGAACCGGCCATCCTCGAACAACCGTCGTTCGGTCGTTGGCTGTGATTCGTCGGGTAGCTCGCGGTCTGCTGCGTGCGGCCACTGAACCCCGTGGGCGTCGAGCGCGTCGAGGCTGGCGATCCC
>JAYSSK010000162.1:0-34803 GCA_043720595.1 Acidimicrobiia bacterium | reverse complement strand
CCACGGTGGTTGCCTGGCATTCGTGCTCGCACACCGGGCCAGCCTTCGAAGGGGACCTCCTGGAGTTCGACCACCGGTTGGCTGGCGAACTGCGCGGTGCCGATGGTTGGGCGCTGCAGGCCGTGGAAGTAACAGGGCGTGCTGTCCGTGACGCAGGTGCCGACGAGATCCTGCGTTGGACGGTGATTGTGGTCGTCCGCCGGTAGCCGCCCGTCGGTTGTCCGCCGGAATTAACCGGACTGTGGGGGTCGGTGTGCATGGAAGAATTGACGCCCTATGCCGAGCACGCCCAGCACTGCCTTGTTCAACAACGTAGAGATGGCTCCACGGGACCCAATTCTGGGCCTCAACGAGCAGTTCAACGCTGACAAGAACCCCAACAAGGTCAACCTCGGCGTTGGCGTGTACTCCGATGAGAACGGAAAGCTGCCGGTCCTGAAGTGCGTCTCGGCGGCCGAGGAAGCACTGCTGGGCACAGCTCGGGCTCGCGGGTACCTGCCTATCGATGGCCTGGTGGCATACGACACTGCGGTGAAGCACCTCGTATTCGGTGCCGATTCGGCCATCGTCACCGAGGGCCGCGTTGCCACGGTCCAGGCGCTCGGCGGAACCGGCGGGCTCAAGGTGGGCGCAGATTTCATCCGTCGCAACACTGCAGCCACCATGGTGTTGATTTCTGACCCCAGCTGGGAGAACCATCGGGCGTTGTTCACCAACGCCGGTTTCACCGTTGATACGTACGCGTATTACAACGCCAGCACGCGTGACATCGATGCACCTGCCATGTTGGCTTCGCTCGAGGCGGCCGCACCCGGCACAGTTGTGGTGCTCCACGCGTGTTGCCATAACCCAACGGGTTACGACCTGTCCGATGCCCAGTGGGACAGCGTTGTCGAAGTTGTTGCATCTCGTGGCCTGATCCCGTTCCTCGACATGGCGTATCAGGGCTTTGGCGACGGTATCTATGAAGACGGCGCAGCGGTCCGCAAGTTCATGGCAGCCGGGGTCGACTTCCTCGTTGCAACGTCGTTCTCCAAGAGCTTCTCGTTGTATGGCGAGCGGGTTGGCGCCCTCAGCGTTGTCTGCGCAACCGCAGACGAGCAGGCGCGAGTCATGTCGCAGCTGAAGATCAGCATCCGTACCAACTATTCCAACCCGCCAACGCATGGCGCGCAGGTGGTCAGCGCTGTTCTCACCAACCCAGAGTTGCGGGCGATCTGGGAGACGGAACTTGGCGGCATGCGGGTTCGCATCAAAGAGATGCGCAGTGCATTGGCGGACGGATTGCGCGCTGCGGGGGTCACCTCCGACGTTTCGTACATCACCACCCAGCGCGGCATGTTCAGCTACTCGGGGCTTTCAGCCGAGCAGATGCAGCGGCTTCGTTCCGAGTTCGGCATCTACGGGGTTGACTCCGGCCGTATCTGCGTAGCTGCGCTCAACCACCAAAACCTTCCTGCGGTGTGCGCAGCGATCGCCGCAGTTATCTGATCTCCGCGACACTGTTGGCATGACCGAGCTGCTGTATCTCGCCGACTCCTACGCCACTTCCTTCGACGCGACAGTCGTTGAGGTGGTGACACACGAGGTCGGGGTGCGGCTGAAGCTGGACCGCACGCTGTTCTACCCAACCGGCGGCGGTCAGCCGCACGACACCGGAACCATCGACGCGCATACGGTTGTCAACGTCACCAAGGACGGGGCCGACGCCTGGCACCACCTCGCGGCAGATTCAGCCCCCGCCTCCGTCCCCGTGGCAGGCGACCGCGTGCACGGCACCATCGACTTCGGCCGGCGCTATCAACTCATGCGTACACATACGGCTCTGCACGTGTTGTGCGGTGTGATCTGGAACAGGTGGCAGGTTCCGGTTACGGGTGGCAACATGGAACCCCTTGCCGCACGCATGGACTTCGCGTTCGACCCACTGCCCGACGGTTTCGCTGCAGAGATCGAGGCGCTGGTGAACGCGGAATTGATTGCTGACCGGCGCATCGAAGTGTCGTCGCTCCCCTACGCCGCAGCGCAGACCGACCCAGAACTGATTCGCACGAAGGTGAACCTCATTCCGGCCAGCGTTGAACGCATCCGGGTGGTGGATATTGTCGGCCTGGACAAGCAGGCCGATGGCGGAACTCACGTGCGTAGCACGGCTGAGGTCGGCCGCATCGTGGTGGAAAAGACCGAATCAAAAGGCAAGGGCAACAAACGACTGCGTGTTCGTATCGTCGAAGCCTGTTAGCGGCTCAACGGGGCCGCAGGCGGGGACCCCGAATGGTGCTGGGGTCTGCCCCTGCTGCCCGGGCTGCGATGCGGCGCATGGGCGGATCGATGGGCGGCGGCTGACGGCGGGCAGGGAGTTCACTCAGCAACGAGGTCATCTCGGCAGCGATTGCGTCGATGGCTGCGGCATAGCGTGCAGCGACGATTGCCGGCGGCTTCGGAACACCGGAGACTTTGCGGACGAACTGCTCGGCCGCGGCGCGGATCTCGACGACCGTTGCAGGAGGTTCGAGGCCTCTCAGCTCTGTGATGTTTCGGCACATGTTCCGGAACGCTACCCCCGAAGAACGGCCAGATCGCAGCCACAACCTGCGGAAGCAGCCCACGACGTCGCCCGGCTCGGCCAGACTGAGCACGTGAAGGTTGCTCTCGTCGCCGTGCTCATCGCGCTAGTGATCGTGTCCGTGCCATCGTTCCGGCGGCGCTACCTCGGGAAGTACGCAGCGTTTGTGTTGGCTGGCGTGTGGTTGGTCGGCATGGCCTTCGTGATCCTCACTTAAGCCAGCCGAACTCGCCGCCGAAAGCCGGCCGGTACCCGCAGGTCACGGCGCCTGGCACACTGGCAGGTATGGCAGCAACGTCTTCGAACCAGGCCGACTCGTCCACCACCACCCGCTCACCTCGCGACAGCTCTGATCTGTATGCGTTAGACCTGGCCCCGGGCGAGAAGCCTCCCACCGGGTTTGTGCGCGGCCGCACCGTCGTGCTTGCTTGCGCTGTCATGGTCATCGCCCTGTTCGGGCTCGGTTTGGTCAGCACTTTCGTGGGCAACAACCGAGACGCCCGGTTGGTCGAAGACAAGGCAACGCTCAGCTCAGACCGGGTGACCCACCTGTTCGAGGATTCCGGCAATGGCCTGGTCGAACGATGGACGGCTGCCACACCCGGCGATGACAAGACCCAAGGCCAAATCCGGAGGGCGACGACCGATCTGCTGGTTACGCGGCGAAATATGGGGGACTTTTCGGTTGGCGACCGCAAAGACCTCACCGGTCGGGAACTCGTCGAAGTCGGCGTTGAATCGATCACCATCACCCGTTCAGAGGTCAGCGGCGGCGCTGAGATTCGTTACGACACTGCCAACAGAGAACTCCAGGCGGCCTTACAGAGTTGGGCAGCCGCACAGGCGAAGTAGCAACCGGGAACTCACGAAACCGGCCCGCTGCAACGAAACCGATTCAATCCAATTCCCCATCGTCGCGAGCGATACGGGAAGCCCGGTTCGGTGATCTTCCTGACAAACATTTGATTGAGCGTTTGCTCAGAACAGCGTACTGTCCGTTACGTGGAATCAACCGTTGCCTCTCATCTCACCGCATCGGTCCCGTTCGAAGTGCTTGGCGCACCAGCCGCTTTGCTGACCATTGAAAACGGGTCCAGCCGTCTCGCTCGCTGGAACGACGGCACCTGGCGCGAAAACGCTGCGTGTGCCCACATGGACACGTTGATCTTCTTTCCCGTCGGCGAGACCGGAGCGATGGCCCGACAGGTCGACCTCGCAAAGCAGATCTGCGCGAGCTGTCCGGCGCGCGAACAGTGTCTCGAGTTCGCCATTGCCACCATCCAGAACGACGGCATCTGGGGCGGCACCACCGAGGACGAACGGCGTCTGATCAAGCGCGCACGGCGCGCTGCAGCACGGTGCGCTGCGGTCGCCAGGGCAGCGTAACAACTCGACCTGATCGGTGCCGCCGCCACAACCTGCGGCGGTCCATCCTGCGGCGGTTCAACCTGCACCGAGGTCAGCTGAACTTGGGCTCGTCCCACCACGGCATGGTGTCGGGCATCTCGGTGCTCGGTTGTCCCGTGAAGTGTGGTGGACGCTTCTCGAAGAACGAGTCGATGCCTTCTTTCGCATCCCCGAGCCTGGCGAGATACCGCACTCCCCTGCTGTCCACCCGGTGCCCGTCCATTGGGTGCGACGAACCGAGCAGTCGCCACATCGCCTGACGGGTGACGGCCACCGAAACCGGGGCTGCGTTGTCTGCTACTTCACGTGCCAACTCGACCGCCGCCGGCAGCAGCTCCTCCGGGGCATGAACGGACCGAACCAACCCGCCAGCTTGAGCTTCGTCAGGCAGGATCAGACGGCCCGTGCACCCCCACTCGAGCGCCTTCGAGATTCCGACGACCCGGGGCAGGAACCAGGTGGATGCAGCCTCGGGCATGATCGCCCTGCGCACGTGCACGAACCCGACTTTGGCCGCGCTCGACATCATCCGCACGTCCATCGGCAGTGTCATTGCGATTCCGACGCCGACCGCAGGACCGTTGATGGCAGCGATGGTGAACTTCTTCATGTCGAAGAGACGCAATGACGCCAGCCCCCCACCGTCCCGGTCGAACGACTTGGTGTCGCTGTTGTCGACGCCGGCGGAAAACGTGCCGCTCCCACCGCTGAGGTCGGCACCTGCACAGAATCCACGGCCCGCACCCGTGATGATCAGCGCGCGTACATCGTCGTCTCCATCGACCACATCCAATGCGCGCAGAAGATCCCGCAGCATTGGCCCATTGAACGCGTTGAGGCGGTCGGGTCGGTTGAGCGTGATGGTGGCGACACCATCGGCAACGTCGTACAGCAGGGTCTCGTAGGTGGGATTCATTCGGCGAAACCTAGGGAGTTCAGGGGACGCGATCCAACATGGCCAACGCTTCAGCCCGGGAATCTTCGGTGCGCGCTGGCAAACCGCCGGTGTCGCGACAGAACTCGATGAGGATTCCGTTGGGGTCGAGGATGTACAGGCTGTGGCACCACCCGTGATCGAGTTCCATGTGCGGCTCCTTGCCCATGGCGACCAGCGCGGCACGGGCCTGGTCCTGGCGATCTTGGTCGGCTTTGAACGCGACGTGGTTGACCCACACCGGTAGGCCGGCGCCAGTCGACACATCAGACCGCCACCCTTCGGTCTCGCCGACGCCGTGTAGGTCGAAGAATGCGATGCAGCTGCCGTCGCCGGTATCGAAGAACACGTGCCGCAGGAACTGGTGTCCGACACCTGGCTGACCCGTTACTTCGGTGTGTACCAGGGGGAAACCCAACGCCTCGTAAAACGCGGTCGTCTCGTGGAGGTCGCGGCAGGCGTAGGCCACGTGGTGGAAGCCGGTCATGGTGCACATTCCCACGTGATGCGCTTGCCCCGCAACACGGGTACTCAGTGAGCATTCACCCTGACGGTGCGAGAGATTCGAGAATGGTTGCGAAGCGCGTCCGGGCCATAAGGTCTGGCCGTGAACGTCGACCTTCTAGACCCGGAACTTTGGCAGGCCAATCCACATGATTTGTGGACGCAGCTTCGGGCCGAACAGCCAGTGGTGCACGACAAGCGGAACGGGTTGTTCGGGCTCACTCGGCACGCCGATGTACTGACCGCCGAGCGCCGTGCCGACATCTTCCCGTCGGCGCACTCCTATCGGGCAATTCCAGCCCGTGAAGAGATGAACATGATCGCTCAGGACGACCCAGGCCACCGGGCGCAGCGCATGCTGGTGCAGCGGTTCTTTGCACCCGGCGCGGTCGCTCGCCGAGAGCCCGAGATTCGAGCGATCGTCACCGAGTTGCTTGACGCCGCTCTCCGGCGAGGGTCGATGGAAGTCATCAACGACCTGGCCGGCCAGTTGCCAGCTCGGTTGACCTGCCGCTTGATGGGCTTTCCGGAGGAACTATGGCCGAAGCTCAAAGAGTGGTCAGAGCGGCTGATGCGAACCGACATGCATCAACGAGACGGGCAGACCGCGGTCGAGTTCATGATGGCAAACATGGAACTGTTCGAGGTGACGAAGAACGTCATCGAGGCCCATCGTGCAACGGGTGGCAGCACCGAAGCGGCGACAGATCTGCTTGGCGCGTGGTCTCATGCACGCCTCGACGGCAACCTGATGGACATGCGCACCATCTATCACGAGAGCGGCCTGTTCGTATCTGGAGGTTCCGAGACCACCCGCACCACCATTGCCCACGGTCTACGCGCGCTGATCGATCATCCGGAGCAGTGGGACGCGCTCGCGGCCGACCCAAGCTTGGTACCTGCGGCTGTCGAAGAGATCTTCCGCTGGGTCACTCCGTTGAACAACTTCTTCCGGGTATGCGTTGCACCAACGGAACTCTCGGGCACGAAAATCAACCCGGGCGACCGCGTGATCATGATCTATCCGTCGGCCAACCGAGACGAAGCGGTGTTCGCGAACCCGTTCGAATTCGACATCCGTCGCACACCCAACCACCACTTGTCGTTTGGCAACGGGCCGCACATGTGTGTCGGCGCTCCGTTGGCACGCCTCACGATGCGCGTCATGCTTGAAGAACTCACCCGCCGTGTTCAGCCGATGACCGTCGTTTCCGAACCCGTCATCGAGGCCAACATCTTCGCAAGGGCCGTGAAGCAGTTCGACGTCACCCTCGCGCCCCGCTGAGTTCTCGCCCGAGATTCTCGCCCGAGATTCTCGCCGAGGTCGCCTCGCGCTGACCTGCCTCGTGCGGGTTTCAGTGCCGCCATCGGTGCGGCTATCCACCTCGCAACGCAAGTTCGAGGTGGATAGCCCCCAGCGTTGGGGGCAACCTGTAAGGAGAGTAGAACGGCTAAGCCCGCTGACCAGCGGAAACGCCGTTCGGCAACTCTCATCAAGTCGTGGCGGCGCGCAAGCGCCATGGGGTCTCTCTCGCTAGACGTTGCGGCGGTAACGCCCACCTACGTCGAAGAGGGCCTGGGTGATCTCGCCGAGCGAGCACGAACGCACGGCGTCCATGAGCACGGCGAACACGTTCTCGCCGGTGAGCGCAGCGTGCTGTAGCGCTGCGATTGCTGCTGGCCGTTGCAGCGCGTTGCGCTCTTGGAACGCGGCGAGGCGCGACAGTTGGCTTTCCTTCTCGTCGTCGAGTGCGCGGGTGAGCTCCATCGTGGCTGAGATTTCGTCGCCTTCAGGATTGCGGAACGTATTCACACCGATGATCGGCAACGTGCCGTCGTGCTTGCGGTGCTCGTACAACATGGACTCGTCTTGGATGCGGCCACGCTGGTACCCCGTCTCCATCGCCCCCAACACTCCCCCGCGCTCGCTGATGCGTTCGAACTCGGCAAGCACGGCCTCTTCGACCAGATCCGTGAGCTCGTCCATGAGGAACGAACCCTGCATGGGGTTCTCGTTGAACGACACGCCCCACTCTCGGGTGATGATCATCTGAATAGCCATCGCGCGGCGCACGGACTCGGCGGTTGGAGTGGTGACAGCCTCGTCGTACGCGTTGGTGTGCAACGAGTTGCAGTTGTCGTACAGCGCGTTGAGCGCCTGCAGAGTGGTGCGAATGTCGTTGAAGTCCATCTCCTGCGCGTGCAGCGAACGACCCGAGGTTTGCACGTGGTACTTCAGCTTCTGACTGCGCTCGTTGGCACCGTAGCGGTCTCGCATGGTGATGGCCCAAATGCGGCGGGCCACACGGCCTAAGACTGCTGACTCGGGGTCCATCGAAGACGAGAAGAAGAAGCTGAGGTTGGGTGCGAAGTCGTCGATCTTCATGCCCCGAGCGAGGTAGGACTCGACGTAAGTGAACCCGTTGGCCAGCGTGAACGCCAGCTGACTGATGGGGTTGGCCCCTGCTTCGGCGATGTGATAGCCGCTGATGGACACGCTGTAGAAATTCTGTACCTGGTGCTGCACGAAGTACTGGGCGATGTCGGCCATCACACCCAAGCTGAACTCGGTGGAGAACAAGCAGGTGTTCTGGCCCTGATCTTCTTTCAGAATGTCTGCCTGCACCGTGCCGCGCACGGCCCGGAGCGTAGAGGCCTTGATGCCGTCGAGTTGTTCTGCATCCGGACGACACCCGTGTTGCTGCTCGAACCGGTCGACCTGCTGGTCGATTGCGGTATTGAGGAACATCGCGAGGATGGTCGGAGCAGGGCCGTTGATCGTCATCGACACACTGGTAGCCGGGTCCAACAGGTCGAAGCCGCTGTAGAGCACCTTCATGTCGTCGAGCGTTGCGATGCTCACACCGGAGTTGCCCACTTTGCCGTAGATGTCTGGTCGGCGGTCAGGATCTGCACCGTAGAGAGTGACCGAGTCGAAGGCAGTGGAAAGGCGGGTGGCAGGCTGGCCTGCAGCAAGTAGATGGAAGCGCTCGTTGGTGCGGAACGCGTCGCCTTCGCCGGCGAACATACGAGTTGGGTCTTCGCCCTCACGCTTGAACGGAAACACCCCTGAGGTGAACGGGAAGAAGCCGGGCAGGTTTTCCTTGCGGAGAAACCGCAACAGATCGCCATGATCGGTAGTCTTCGGCAAAGACACGCGGCGGACCTGGTTGCCCGAAAGGGTGTCTCTGTACAGAATCGTACGCAGTTCTCGGCCGCGGACAACCGTGACCTGTGAGTCGCCCTGGTAGCTGGCAGAAACAGTTGGCCACGACGCAACCAGCCCAGTGCTGCTGTGATCGAGTGAGTTCAACGCTTCGAGACGAAGTGCGTCGACTGCTTGCACAGCCGATGACTCTGCGCTGCGATCACGAAGCGCCGCGACTGTCGCTTCGAACTGCTGTGCTGCCCGGGCCTGCTGGGCCTGCTGCTCGGTGTGTTCGTGGTAGCCGCGCACCCCTTCGGCGATGTCGGCGAGGTAACGCTGACGGCGTGGTGGCACGATCTGCGCTGCAACGGTGGATTCTTTGACACTGACAACCGGGAGCTGCCCGGCGGGCATGGGCAGACCGCGTTCGATAAGTACGCTTTTGATGAACTGGTAAAAGGCCGTGACGCCATCGTCATTGAAACGCGCAGCACATGTGCCGAACACCGGCATGTCTTCGGGCTGTTGCGTAAACGCCTGACGATTGCGGATCAGCTGGCGACGCACATCGCGCAGCGCGTCGGCCCCGCCTCGGCGTTCGAACTTGTTGATGGCTACGGCGGCTGCAAAGTCCAGCATGTCGATTTTCTCGAGCTGCGACTGTGAACCGAACTCGGGCGTCATCACATAGACCGGTACGTCGACGAACGGCACCACAGCAGCGTCGCCCTGGCCGATGCCCGGCGTTTCAATCAGCACGACGTCGGCACCCCAGGCGCGGCACGCAGCGATGACATCGCTGATGCACGCTGGGACTTCACGACTGTCCCGTGTCGCCATGGAGCGGAAGTAGACCGATGGCGAATCGATGGAGTTCATGCGGATGCGGTCGCCGAGCAACGCGCCACCACCGCGGCGACGGGTTGGATCGATGGCGATAACAGCTACCTTGAGCTTGTCTTCCTGATCGATCCGGAACCGGCGAACGAGTTCGTCTGTCATGGAGGACTTGCCAGCACCGCCGGTGCCGGTGAGCCCGACTGAGGGAGCAACCCGGCGGCCGGCCGAATCGCGGAGGGTAGCGAGAGTCGCGTCGTCCAGCAGGTCGTTCTCCAGGGCTGTGATCACTCTCGACAGGGCCCGCTCGTCACCTCCGAGCAGCGCCTCGACGTCGGCAACGCGGGGTGGGGCTGGTGCCACATCGCAGGCCACGATCATCGAGTTGATCATTCCGGCCAGACCAAGCCGCTGGCCATCTTGGGGCGAGAAGATTCGCTCGACACCATGGTCGTGGAGTTGCGCGATTTCGCTTGGCACGATGGTGCCACCCCCGCCGCCGTACACCTTGACGTGCCCGAACCCAAGTTCGCGGAGTCGGTCGACCAGGTACATGAAGTACTCGACGTGACCACCCTGGTAGCTGGAAACGGCCACGCCGGCAGCGTCTTCCTGCACGATGGCACGGACGACTTCATCGACCGAGCGGTTGTGGCCGAGGTGCACGACCTCTGCACCCTGGCTTTGCAGCAGACGCCGCATGATGTTGATGGACGCGTCGTGACCATCGAATAGCGACGCGGCCGTGACGAAGCGCACCGGGTGCTGTGGCACATGGAGCGGCGGCACCTCAGCTGCGGGGGCCGAATTTGCAGTTGTCAACGCGTTTGTTGCCATCCATGCAGGCTACAAGCCAGCGAACCACCCGAACCAAGAGTCGAACCCACACCCTTCGGAACCAACGCTGGTCCTACAGCAACCAACGTTGGTTGCCAGGAAGCCAACGTTGGTTCCAAATGGGGTTGAGGTGGGGGTTTGGGTAGCTGAGTTGAGGCCAAGAAGTTCGGATCGAGGCCTCGCCGGAGTGTCAGTACGTTCGAACGGATGAAACGCACACCACTTGCACTGTTCGGCGGGATTGCCGCGATGACGGTGTTGGCTGCAATCACGTCACCCACGGCAGCATCGGCAGCGAAGAAGACCCGAACCACGACGACGAAAAAGCAGGCAGCAAAAGCGCAGTCGGCCGCTGCACCGACCACGGTTGGGACCAAGAACGCGCCCACGTTAAAGATTGCGACTATCCCAGATCAGGACCCAGCCAAACTGCAGCGCCAGTTCACATTGGTCTCGCAGTACCTCGCAAAGGCCACCGGCATCAGAGTGGAATACGTGCCCGTTACCGAATATGCAGCTGCGGTGAGCGGCTACCGCATCGGCGACCTTGACCTCGTTTGGTTCGGTGGCCTCACCGGCGTGCAGGCGGCGAAGCAACTACCCGGTTCGCTGTACGTCGGCCAGCGAGACATCGATGCAAAGTTCAGGAGCGTCTTCATCGCCAACGCAAGCTTCAAGGCTCCGGTGATCGACACTGTTGGCAAGCTGTCCTACGTCAAGGGCGAGTCGCTCACATTTGGTAGCGAGATCTCCACCTCAGGTCGGCTGATGCCGCAGTTCTTCCTCGACCAAGCTGGCCTCGATCTGTCGGACTTCAAAGGCCAGCCCGGTTTCAGCGGAAGCCACGACAAGACCATCCGCCTGATCGAAGCCGGCACCTTCACCGTTGGTGCGCTGAACAAAGCCGTGTGGGATTCCAACGTTGCCAACAAAACCGTCGATACCTCAAAGGTCCGCGTGATCTTCGAGACACCTACTTACTTCGATTACCACTGGCTTGCGCGGCCAGACGCGGACAAGAAGTTCGGTGCCGGAACGGTCGCCAAGCTTCAGGCTGCCATCCTCGGGCTCGACAAAGACGTGCCGGAACAGAAGGCCATCCTCGACCTGTTCAGCGCAACTCAGTTCATCGAGACTGACAGCCGCAACTACGGACAGATCGAACAAACCGCCAAGCGCCTGAACCTGCTCTAGGTTCGCCTAGGTTGCCGCAGTGATCTTCCGCTTTGACCACATCGACGTTCGGTACCCGGGCGCCGCATTCAATGCGGTCACCGACGTTTCGTTCACCGTCAATCCAGGCGAACGTGTCGGCCTGCTCGGCCCGAGCGGGTCCGGCAAGACGACGCTGCTTAACGTTGCGGCAGGTGTTGTCACCCCGACTGCCGGCCGGGTTCTACGCAATGGAGTCGAGTTGAATGATATGCGCGCATCCCAACGGCGCGCCAGCGACGCACTAGTTGGAATGGTTCACCAGCAACTGAACCTCACAGGTTCGCTGCAAGTCATCCACAACGTCAACGCAGGCCTCCTCGGTTTGTGGTCGCCAATCAAATCGATTCGCTCGCTGTGGTTCGGTGCTGTGGACCAGGCAGAGGCAACCGCTGCCCTGGAACGGCTCGGCATCGCGGATCGGCTGCGAGCACGCACGTCTGACCTGTCTGGCGGGCAACAGCAACGGGTTGCGGTTGCCCGGGTCCTTCGTCAGCAACCAGAACTGCTTATCGCCGATGAACCTGTGAGTGCAGTCGACCCTGCATGGAGCGACGAAGTGCTGTCGATCCTCGGACACGAGGTGGCGGCGCGCAACGCGTCGCTGCTGGTAAGTCTGCACGATGTCGCCTTGGCGCAACGTCATTGCACCCGGCTCATCGGCCTCCGGTCCGGTCGGGTGGTGTTCGACAACCCGACCGAAAAGGTGGCCGAGGCGGACATCAAGGCGCTCTATTTCCTCGACCGCACAGCCGCTCTCCGGTGACCGACACTGCCGACGCCTGGTTCGACGTCACCTTGGCCGAAGCTGGGAGAGCACGACCACGTCCCGTCCATGAGACCAAGCGACTCAACGGACTTTGGGTGCTGGTGTGCGTCGGGCTACTCGTCTGGACGACCGCCGAACTTGGGATAGGTAGCCGTGCGCTCGTCAACGGCAGCGGATTAAGTGAATTTGGAAAATTCGTCAGCGCGTCGTATCGCCCAACGGTTTCGAGGGCGCTGCTGCGCACAGTTGTAGACGCAACCCTCATCACGCTGGCCTACGCGATCGTCGCCACTGCGCTCAGCGTGACCGGCGGCCTGGCCCTCGGCGTGTTAACCACCAGGGCACGCCATGATCACCTTGGATTGTCCGTGGCCGGACGCTTGTTGCGCCTCCTCGCAATTCCCGTTCGCGGCACTCACGAGGTGTTGTGGGCGTTGCTGTTGGTCAACATCCTCGGGATCAACCCCCTTGTAGCGGTCATCGCGATCACCCTCCCGTTCGGCGCAGTCAGTACCCGTGTCTTTGCAGAACTGTTCGAAGCTCAACCAAGGGAGCCGTTTCAAGCCTTGCGGGCAGGAGGCGCAACCCGTTGGCAAGCGTTCTTCTACGGGGTGTTCCCCGGGGCCGCACGAGACCTTGGGTCCTACGCGTTCTACCGCTTTGAATGCGCGATTAGATCTTCTGCGGTGCTCGGGATCGTCGGGGCGGCCGGGCTTGGCCAGCAGATCTTCCTGTCAGCACTTCAGCCGAACTACAACGAGATGTGGACGTTCATCTGGCCACTTATTGCTTTGTCTGCCGTCGCTGACGCAGCTTCATCGACGGTTCGAACGTCGGGCCGGTCTGACGCAAGCCGCCTCACGCACGTCATCCGACGGCCGGCGGTTGCGATGAGTTTCCTCCTTGTTTGCGGAGCAGTTTCCTGGTGGAAGTTGCACATCTCGCTGCCAACGCTGTGGAGTCAGCGGACACGCAAGGAACTGCGGTTCGTCCGTGACAACTTCCTCCCACCGGACCTTTCGACTGACCACCTTCGCTTGTTGTGGCCGGCGGCGCGGCAGACGGTCGCCATCTCGGTTGGGTCGATCTTGATCTCGGTCGCTGTAGCTTTGCCCCTTGCGCTGGTTACCGCACGATTCCCAGATAACGGCCCGGTTCGGCGTCTGTCTTCATGGGTGGGGCGACTTGCGTTACTGATCGCCCGCGCTATTCCGCCTGCGGTGTGGGCGTTTCTCGCCGTGCTGGTGTTGTTCCCAGGGCCCTTCCCAGCCACCGTTGCGCTGGGCATCTACAACGCTGGTGTTCTCGGCCGGCTCTTGGCTGAAGTCATCGAGAACCTCGATCAACGTCCCCGCCGGTCGTTGCGAGCCGCTGGGGCACCTGCGATATCGGCGAACGTGTACTCCACCCTCCCCCTGGCAGCGCCGTCGATGGCGACGTATTCGCTGTATCGCTGGGAGGTCGCGATGCGCGAGACGATCGTCGTCGGCGTCGCCGCTGCCGGTGGGATTGGTGCTCATATCAAGCAGGTGATGGCAGCTTTCGCGTACGACAAGCTCACCGCCGCTGTCATCGTGCTCTTGGCTATCACTGCGTTGGTTGACGTACTCAGCACCACGTTGCGCCGTAAGTTGCTGCCGTGACTATCCGGAGGTACTGGCGATGGGCTGCGAGATGCCTGCTTTGGCTGCTCGCCGCAACAACCATCTGGTGGTCATGGGATCGTGGGCGGCCGTACCGAGAGAAGATCCAGCTTCGCCTCGACGTCAAGGTCGAAGCTGCGCCGCTGATCGGGCGTCTGGTCTGGTCCCCTTCCCCCACGCACCTGGTGCCTCTGATCATCGGTGCACTTATCATCATGTTCTGGCCGCGAGTCTCACTCCGGTTGTCGTTCGGCTGGGCATCAACGGTTGCTGCGGCGATGACAGGGGCGTTCGCCGTGTCTCTTGCTGCCACCGGCGGGTGGAGCCGGATCATGGACCCGGTTGTCGACCCAACCGAATACTGGGTGAACCTCGACACGCTGCCATCGATGTCTCAGACCGTTTCGTCGTGGAGCGACTGGCGGTTCCTGCTCGACTACACCACGCACCTCAAAGGTCACCCGCCTGGGTTCATAGTCCTCTTGCAGGCGATGGAGGCGATCGGCCTGGGTCAACCCTGGGTTGTTGCCGCGATTTCATGGTTGTCCCTGGCAGCTGTCACGCCAGGTGTGATGACAACAGTACGCGCGCTTACCGATGAACATCGCGCACGCGCCTCCGCACCTTTCCTTGCCGTTGCCCCGTTTGCGATCTGGATGGCGACGTCGGCCGATGCATTCTTTGCCTGCGTGTTGGTGTGGGGAACAGCGTGCCTCGCCGCTGCCGGACCGATGGGCGGGCGACGCAAGCCAGCGGCCCTCGCCGTGAGCGGTGGCCTTTTGCTGGCGTTCGGGTTGTTCTGCAGCTACGGTGCCGCCGTCTTCATGATCATTCCGCTTGCTGTGCTCCTGGCGGTTCCGAAAGTCAACTCTGTTCGTCGGATCGGCATTGCGATGAGCAGCGCCACAGCAGCGCTGGTTGTTACCGGTATCTTCTGGGCCGCTGGCTTCTGGTGGTTCGATGGGCTGACCACCACGAAGGACTTCTACAACTGGGGAACCGCGCAGTTCCGCCCGCAGAACTACTTCGTGGTCGCCAACATCGCCGCGTTGCTAGTAGCGCTCGGCCCTGCCTTTGTCGCCGGACTCGCACGCGTCGGAAAGACACGGCTCTGGGCCCTGACTGGCGCAGCGACGTTTGCGGTGGCTGCAGCGGACCTGTCCGGTTACAGCAAGTCCGAGGTCGAGCGGATTTGGCTGATCTTCATGCCGTTCCTGCTCACGGTCACGACCACGCTCCCCCGCCCTCGGGTTTGGCTGTTCGTCCAACTCATTGTGGCGGTTGGCCTTCAGGCGTGGCTGCAAACCAAATGGTAAGCGGCCGGCCGGCTGCGTGGATGTGGACTTCCGGTTGGAGTCGGCACAGTTCTTCGCCTGGTTCCAAGTCAGGCTGAACAGAGCAACAACCCGGTGAGCCCCCGGATGACGAACGCGTCGGTGTAGCTCGGTTCAGCGACCAGTTCCAGGTGCGGGGTCATAGTCCGCAGCACGCCGAGCGAGACCTCGATCTCGGCGCGGGCTAACGGTGCACCGACACAGAAATGGATTCCGCCCCCGAAGCCCACATGCGTCATGTCGCCCCGTCCGGCGTCGAACCGATCTGGATCGGGAAAGCGGGCCGGGTCTCGATTGGCGGAACCGAACAACATCGCGATTTCGTCACCGACCTGCAGCGACTGGCCAGCAATCTCCACGCCGCCTTCCAACACCCATCGTTCGAACAGTTGCAGGGGTGGGTCCCATCGGAGCATTTCCTCGACGGCTGTCTTGGGGTCAACTTCCCCGCCCACCACTCGCCGCCATTCCTCGGGGTGCAACATGAACGCGCGCATACCGTTGCCAAGCGTGTTGACCGTGGCTTCGTGGCCAGCGTTGAGCAGGACAATTGTGGTGCATACGATCTCGTCGTCGGTGAGCCGTCGCCCGTCTTCTTCGACGTTCACCAACGCGCTGACCAGCGCTGCATCGGGTGTGCGGCGCTTCGCCGAAATGAGCGCACGGGTGTAATCCATGAACTCTGCCGCTGCGGTGTCCGCCGCTGCTTTCTGAGCATCGGAGGCGTTGAGCTCATACATGCGCACAATCGCATGCGACCAATCGAGCAGCTTGCCGGAGTCGGAAACCGGCACTCCCAACATCTCGCAGATGACAGCGACGGAAAATGGCTGTGCGTACTTCGTGATGAGGTCGAACTCCTCGCCGCTACTCAGGCATGCCTGCAGCGTTTCCTTCGCTGTCGCCTCCAGGAACGGTCGCAACTGCGCAACCGATCGAACCGTGAATACCTTCGAGATCAGTTGGCGGATACGGGTGTGGTCCGGCGGTTCGAGCGACAGCAGGGACCACTGTTCGTGTGCACGAAAACGCTCCCACCGAGGATCGGGCTCTGGGCGACCGAGAGCAGCATGCGAAAACAAGTGCTCGTAGGTGCGGCCAAGACGCCGATCTCGTAACGCCTCGTGGATATCGGCAAACCGGGTGAGCACCCATTGCCCGCTGGCCTCGTTCCAGAAGATGGGAGTCGATTCGCGCAGCACCGCCAAATCTGGGTACGGGTGGGCGATGAACGCGGTGTCGTCCGGGCGGAAGTACGAGGAGGGATCAGGCACGGACATGATGGGGAGCGTCGGCGGAGGGTCTGGAGCCACCACCGGACCGTATCCGATACGCGTTTAGGTGATGGTTGTCCTACGCCTCTAACTTGCTCGGACGGGCAGCCGATCTGGGGCTGTCGCTACAGGGAGCTTTCAACATGGAACGTGGCTGGAAGGTCCTCGCGACCACGTCACTTGGTTCGTTCATGGTGTTTGTCGACACCTCGATTCTCAACGTTGCATTCCGAGCGATGGTCAAGGACTTCGGGGCCGACCAGCAGCAGCGTCTCACCTGGACGTTCAGCGCCTACAGCATCGCCTTCGCTTCGGCCCTGCTGACTGCCGGGCGGGCAGGTGACCGCCTCGGCCGCAAGCGTGTGTATTTGGCCGGTGTAGTGGTGTTTGCACTGGCGTCGGCCGGATGTGCCGCATCCAACAGCGTCAACATGCTGATCGGTTTTCGCATCCTGCAGGCGTTCGGCGGCGCGCTGGTGGTGCCTGCCGCGCTCGCACTCGTGCTGCCAGAGTTCTCACCGGAAAAGCGCAGCACGGCGATCGGAATCAGCGGGGCCATTGGTGGCTTGTCGGCTGCGATTGGCCCCGTGCTCGGTGGGTTCCTGGTCGACACATTCGGATGGCGGTCTGCGTTCACCATCAACCTTCCTGTCTCCGTCATCGCGCTCGTAGCCGGAACACGCGTCCTCCGTGAGTCCAAAGACGAGACAGCCGTGACGTTCCCCGACCCACTCGGCGGCATCCTCGCGATGGTGGGCTTCGGTCTGCTCACCGCATCGATCGTCGAGGGCGACCGTTGGGGGTGGCGCTCAGGCAAAGTCATCGGAGCGATCCTGCTTGGGCTCGCAACGCTCGCGTGGCTGGTGCAACGGTGTCGCACCCAAGCTGTTCCCGTTGTCGACTTGTCGCTCTTCGGTTACAGATTCTTCACCGCCGCCAACCTCGCGGCGTTCCTGTTCTCGATGGGTTTCTTCGGCATGTTCATCACCAATGTGACGTTTCTGCAGGCTGTGTGGGGTTACAGCCCGCTTCGCTCCGGTTTGGGGTCTAGCCCAGGGCCGATCATGGCGGCGCTCTTCGCCGGCCCGGCCGGAACGTGGGCAGCGCGGTACGGCCACAAAAAGATCATCGTGCCAGGGGTCGCGGTGTACGGGCTCGGCATCGCCCTCATCTTGCTCCTTGCCGATACTAAGCCAGCTTACTTCTCGACGTTCTTCCCGGCCTACCTCATCACCGGGGCTGGTGTGGGTCTTGTGATCGCCACCCTTGGCAGCGCGTCAAACGCATTCCTTCCGCCTAACCGGTTCGGCATGGGATCAGCGGTCAACTCCACCGGCCGCCAGATAGGGGCAGCGCTTGGTATTGCAGCGGTTACTGCACTCCGCGCAAGCAGCGACCTGTCGTTGGACGGCTACAGACGCGCATGGATCTTTATCCTCGTCACCACCCTGTTGGCCGGGCTCGCTATGCAGCTGCTGTTCGTGCGCCCAACTGCTGCACAGGTCGAAGCCTCCCGCTAACCACTGGAACCACTGCGCGCAAGTTGTGGACTCAAGTGGTCTGGGGCCACCGGAGTCCACACTTTGCGACTTCAAAAAGCCTTAGGGCCGGTAGCCGGCGAAACCCTTCCCATCGGCTACCAGCTTCTCGACGAGTGCTGCCGGCTTCCACTGCGCGCCGTATTTGGCTTCAAGTGCCTGCAAGCGTTCCAGCACCTTTGGCAGACCGATGTGGTCTGCCCACCACATGGGGCCGCCGCGGTAGGCGGGCCAGTTGTAGCCGTTGATCCAGATGATGTCGATGTCTGAAGGACGGATTGCCTTGCGTTCTTCGAGGATCTTCGCGCCTTCGTTGATCATCGGCAGCACGAGACGCTCGACAATTTCCTCTGAAGTGAACGTGCGGGCCGGCTTGCCACTCTTAGCCGCAAACTCTCTGATGATGCCTTCGGTGACCGAAGATGGAGATGCTGCGCGGTTGGCGTCGTAGTCGTAATAACCCGCAGAGGTCTTCTGCCCACGGCGGTCGAGTTCGCACAGCCGATCACGGATGGTTGCGCCCTGCGACTTCTCTTTCACCCAGCCAATGTCGAGCCCGGCAAGGTCGCTCATCTGGAACGGCCCCATGGCGAAACCAAAGTCGTACAACGCCAGGTCGACCTCCCACGGCATGGCCCCTTCGTCGAGCAGCGCCTGCGATTCACGCGAACGCTGGAACAGCATGCGGTTGCCGACGAACCCGGGGCACACGCCGACGAGCGCGGCGATCTTTCCGATCTTCTTCGAGATCTGCATTGCGGTGTTGATGACGGGCAACGAGGTGTGGTCCGCACGAACGACTTCGACCAGCTTCATCACGTTTGCCGGCGAGAAGAAATGCATACCGATGACCGACTCTGGGCGCGTCGTTGCCGAGGCGATCTCGTCGATGTTCAGCGCGCTTGTATTCGTGGCCAGAATCGCTTCGGGCTTACAGATCCGATCCAGCGCGGCGAAGATTTCCTGCTTGATGTCCATTCGTTCGAACACGGCCTCGATGACCATGTCGCAGTCGGCCAGCGCGGAGAGGTCGAGCGCCGGAGTGATCATGCCCATCCGCCGGTCGACGTCTTCCATCGGAAAGCGGCCGTTCTTCGCGCTGCGCTCGTAGTTGGCACGCACAACGCCCAGCCCTCGATCGAGTGCCTCCTGCTTCTGTTCGACGATCGTCACCGAGTACCCGGAGTTGACGAAGTTCATGGCGATGCCGCCGCCCATGGTGCCTGCGCCGATGACGCCGACAGACTTGACCGGGATCACGGGCGTGTCAGCTGGAACGTCTGGGATCTTCCACACTTCACGCTCGGCGAAGAACACGTAGCGCTGCGCTGCGGATTCTGCGCTGGTGACCAGCGCGCCGAACAGCTTCCGTTCCGTCTGGATGCCTTCGTCAAATGGCAGCGCAACGGCCGCTTCCACACACTGGATGATGCTTTCCGGTGCCTTGAAGCCGCGGAACTTGCGAGCGTTGGCGGCACGGAACGCATCGAACAACGCAGCGTTACCACGGTCGGCGACCAGTTTCGAGTCGTTGTCGCTGACCTTCACCAAGGGGCGCTTTTCCGCAACGAGTCGCTTCGCGAACGCCAACGCATCGGCGCGCAGGTTGCCTTCGCTTGCCAACTCATCGACAAGGCCCATGGCCAGGCACTCGGTGGCAGGAACGTGCGAGCCTGCTGTCATCATCTCCAATGCCTTTTGTGCACCCACGATGCGGGGGAGGCGCTGCGTGCCGCCTGCACCAGGCAGCAGGCCCAGGTTGACCTCGGGCAACCCGCACTTCGCCGACGGCACGGCAATGCGGTAGTGAGCACACAGGGCAACCTCGAGGCCACCGCCAAGCGCCGTGCCGTGGATTGCGGCAACGACTGGCTTGGGTGAGGACTCCATCAGTTGTTGCACCTCGAACAAGCTGGCGCCTTTCGACGCACCACCGAACTCGGTGATGTCAGCCCCAGCAATGAATGTCCGGCCGGCGCAGATGAGCACGATCGAAGTTGACTGCGGGTCAGCGATGGCAGCGGTGAAGGCACCGTGCAGACCGTCACGTACCTTCGCGCTGAGGGCGTTGACCGGAGGCGAATCGAGCGTGATGACGGCGACGTCACCGTCGATGGTCAGATCGGTGACTTCGTTGATTGCTGGCATGCGTTGCTCCTGAGCGGTGCGGTAACGGTGCGAAAGTCCCAACAAGGACCTGTCAGGCCCTGATTGAATCGGACCACCCCTCGCCGCTGCAAACCCCCGAACATGCCGAGGGCGTTTCACCCCGCCGTACAGCGCAGTGCGGCTTCAGCTTCCGCCTAATTGTTACGTTGCGCGTTGCGGAACGTCACCAGCACAGCGACGGCCATTGCAAGCCACAATGCTGCTGTGGGGCCGGTGGCACCGGTGAACCCTCCAGTCCATTGGCCCTTGTTGTATCGCCACTGCGCCAGGACCTGAACGACGAGCAGGGCAGACACAACTCCGGGTACGAGCACCAATGCCTGAATCTTCGAGACGGCCCCCACGACCAGCATCACTCCAAGGAGCAGCGTCAGCAGCGCACTGAACTGGTTGAACCACAACACATTGGTCTCGTACTTCCAGGCGACCTTCTGTCCCTGCTCGGCAAAGAAGTCGCCATCTCGTGCGACCAACCACCCGACTGCACCAGCAACAATGGCGAGCCCACCGATGGCCTTCCAGGTGCGGGTGGCGCCTTGATGACCGTGTTGCAGCGCACCATCGACGCCAAGGTGTCGGCCGGCGCTGACGGCCCACAGAAGCAGGTGAATGGCAAACATCAGGTAATAGGACCACGGCCACTCGTACGCCTTGTCGTAGTTCAACACCGACAACGCGATCGAGATACTGAGCCCTGCCCCCACGAGGGCTACCCATCGAGTTTTGAAACCAATGATGAGCAAAGCTGCGAGCATCATCTCGGTGAGCAGTGTCATCCACCCGAAGAACCGGTATTGCTTCAGCACCACGTTCTCTGCGAACCACGCGTATGGCTTCCACACGGGAAGGCGAACTGCCGAGTCGACGTACTTGTAGAGACCGTTCTTCAGGTCGAGGCCGAAGTCGCTCGGCCGTTTCCATTCCAGGTTGGCAAGCCACATTGCACCAACCACCATTCGCATCAGGCCAATCGCCCAACTGGAGAATCGTTCGTCGAATGACGACAGCCGGGAGCGGGACTGCGGTTGGTTCATAGAGCAAACATACGCACGGCAGCGCCGGACGCGTCGACCCACGTGATGTGTTCTTCTCAGGAAAGACTCCGCCTCCCTGATGGCTGACCGGCCGAACGCACCAAACCGGCTCAGCGACCACGCACAACGCTTTCGCGCAACGTCGCCACAGCAAACTCGGCCATACCTGTTTCGAACGCCGTCAGTGACCGATACCCCAGCCCGTCGGCTGCGCCTTCCGTGGCTGCGAACACGTGTCGCACATCCCCCAGCCGGTAGCGCCCGTTTACGACTGGCCACATCGGGTCCCCCGGGTTGACTCCGAATGCGGTCGCCAGCGCCATCGCCATGTCGCCTACCGTTCGCGGCTGTGAGGATGCCACGTTGAACGCAAGGTGAACTGAACCCGGCCCAGCGGTCACTTCTGCGTTCATCAGCGCACAGACGTTCGCGCGAGCAACGTCGCGGACGTGAACGAAGTTACGGCGCTGTTGGCCGTCTTCGGTCACCTGTGGGGCGACCCCAGCAGCGAGAGCCGAACGGAATATGGACGCAACACCCGCATACGGCGTATCGCGCGGCATGCGAGGGCCGTAGACGTTGTGATAGCGGAGAGCGACTGCACGAACATCGTGCTCTCGTTCGAACGCCCACAACAGGTGCTCCTGATGAAGCTTCGTTGCGGCATAAACGTTGCGCGGGTCAAGCGTCGCAGTTTCGGGAATCTCTTCGCCTTCAAGGGGTTCGCCACACTCAGGGCAGGGTGGTTCGAACCGACCTGCATCCAGGTCAGACACTCGGCGCGGCGCAGGCACGACAACGCCATGTGCCGGACAACGGTAGCGACCCTCCCCGTAGACCACCATGCTGGATGCCAGCACGACCCGGCCTGCGAAGTTCACGTCGTGGAGGGCACGCAGCCCAATCGCCCAGGCCACGTCGTTGTGGTCGACGTACGAATCGACATCGCCGAAGTCAACACCCAAACCGACCTTTCCAGCTTGGTGGCACACGGCGTCGACCCCGTCGAGCGCGCGCCGCCACGCATCGACCGATCGGCAGTCGGCGAAGATGTAGTTCGCCCCCGGGTTGAGGTAACCGGGGTGTACCGAGTGGGCTGCCGGGTCAAGGTTGTCGAGCACCGTGACGGCGACACCGCTCGAAACCAGGTCGTCGACGATATGCGAACCGATGAATCCGGCACCACCAGTCACGAGTACATGCGACGGCTGATTCATACGAGATCCAACTCCAGGTTAAGAAACCATTGCGAGACCAACAGGTGCGGGTGATTCGTGGCTATGGCGCTGACATCGGCAACGGTGTCCAGGTCGCACAGCTGGTCGACAGTCGCGACCCGAAGTCCCAAAGACTGCAGCCGCTCCAACTGTGCCGCACCTGTCGTGCCGGTACTCATGGGGACTCCCAAGAACGCGTCGGAACGAGCGGCATTCAAACCAACGATCCAGTACCCACCATCGTCGGTCATGCCGATGACTGCGTCATGGGCTTCCAGCGCGAGCAGGGCCAACTGAATCTGGTCGGGCGTGGCCTGCGGCGTATCCATGGCGACCAGCACGCCTCGGTCGCCGGTCCGCAGCACGTCGTCAAACGCTGCCGCCAGCCGCACGTCCAACCCCCCGCTGGCCTGCGGGACAATCTCCCACCCCGACGGAATCCACTCATCGGGCAGGTCACCCGCTGCTGACGGCCCATCCACCACGGCCACGCGGCGATCGGCGGCTAGGGCGTCGCATGCGACAAATGTGTCAGTTAGTGCTGCCCTTGCCAGCGCGGCAGCCTGGTCTGGGGAAAGCGGTGGGCACATACGGGTCTTCACAAGCCCAGGGACCGGCGGTTTGCAGATCACCATCACTACGTCGCCCACACGCATCACGGTAGCTGGCCGGTTCGTATGTGTTCTGCCCAAGTGCCTTCGCGGGCCGATTCAGTTCAGGTAGTGCTCAGGGAACGTACACACACCCAGGCACATGTTCCTCTAGGGTCCTTCTCGTGCTGGTCAGACAACTTGCGACAGATGAAGCACCGCTGCTCGCCCAACGTTTTTACGCTGGAGGTAATCCTGGCCCCATCACGGCCACGATGGCCCACGTGCCAGAACTGCTGGACACTGGGCTGCCGTTCATCGGCCAGGCACTCGCAGCATCGGCCATTCCCTTTCGCACAAAGGAAATGATCATTTTGCGCACGTCGGCCATCCTGCAGTGCCGGTATTGCATCGACTCGCACACGCCAGTTGCGTTGGACTCCGGGTTGACGCACCACGAGGTCAAGGCGTTGCGCAACGAAGCCGGTACCTCGACAGAAGATGCGTTTCCTGGCGCATCGGACCGAGCGCTGATTGCGTGGATCGACGCAGTGGCCGGAGGCCGTGGACCGATTCCTCAACATGTCAACATGCTCGTTGCGCAACATTTCGCCGAACACGAAATCGTGGAACTGACGCTCACCACTACCGTCACCATGTTGCTCAACCGTTACGCAACATCGCTGCAATTGCCCGTCGGGGCTTCCACGCTCACACGGCTGGCTCAGGAGGGTTTCGCATGACAGCTATCGCTGCAGCCATCGCCGAAGGTGTACTCGGCGGGCGCCTCTGGATGTACGCCAACTATCACTGCAATCTTGAGTGCACCTACTGCCTCACCGAGTCCGGCCCAAACGTGTCTCGCCGGCAACTCGATCCCGACTGGATGGTGGCGCGGGCCGCCGAAGCACGAGACCTCGGGTTCACGTCCATCGGTATCACCGGCGGCGAACCGTTCATGGTCGCCTCGATGCCCAGCACTGTTGCCCGCATCGCCGACATCCTGCCAACCATCGTGCTCTCGAATGGCAGCCTGTTCCACGGTCCAAGGTTGGAAAAGATCGTCGCCGCTCTGACTGGGAAAGATGTACACATACAGGTTTCGCTCGATGCGCCAGATGCGCTAACCAACGACACCAAACGCGGAGAAGACAACTTTGCCGACGTGTGTTCCGCCATCCCGCGCCTGGTTCAGCACGGTCTCAAGGTACGCATAGCGACGACCACTGAAGATCTTGACGATGCCGGGAAAGATCGCTTGTGCGAACTGCACCGCAGCTGGGGTGTTCCCGACGAAGACCACGTCGTTCGGCCGATCGTGTCTCGTGGGCGCGCAGCACTCGATGGCATCGGCGTTCCAGCCGGGATGAAGGACCTTCCGGCCGAACTTTGCCTCACCGCCGACGGCGCGTTCTGGAGCGCGTTCGGCCCAACCGTGCGCAACGGGGCAGTTGACACCGATCTGCTCATCAGCAGGGTCACCTCGCCGGTCGAATTTCCAGCCAACCTCATGCTGCGGCTTGCCGCCGGACGACCCCCAGGGACGGATGCGACGCTGGGCATCCGCTGAGCATGAACCCCAGCGGCCCGGTCGGGTCGCCGAATCGCACATCACCAGACCTGCTCAGGTCGGATCAGCCAGAGCCCGCACCGCAGACAACCGCGGCGGCTGTCGCATACGACCGACACATCGCGCCGTTCGCCAAGCCGTTCGCACTTGCCGCCGTCGAAGCACTCCTTGACACGACGAGACCATCGGAACTGAAACGGCTGCTCGACCACGTATCCGGTACTGGCCAGGTGGCCCGTCTGTTGCACCACAGACTTCCGCACAGCACCATTCACTGCCTTGATCCATCTGCTGACTTACTGCATGCCGCTCCGCGCGCACCAGAGGATCCGTGGGCGACCTGTCAGCAAGGAACTGCTCTCCACCTCCCTGCAGACGAACAGTTCGACGGATGTGTCAGCAACCTTGTGCTGCCGTTCACGGCCGACACCACCGAAGACCTTCGATGCACCCGTGCGTCGCTGCGGACCGGAGCACCCCTTGTCGCAGTCACGCTCGGCACCGCAACCGACGTTGAACCTTTCCAGCGCTTCTGGACCGCTTACGCGTCGATTGGGCCGTACTGGGTACCTGAACGGTACGTGCACTTCAGGTTCGGCGACCCGGCTGCGTTACGCAATGTGTTCGAGGCTGCGGGGTTCGCCAATATCAGGCTGACAACGGTGGAGGCCACTCGTACCATGAGCCCCGAGGCAGCATGGGAGTGGCTCTCCTCTGCCCTCCCCGTCGGGTCGGGAGAGGGCTACGAAACCCCGTCGGACGACGACCAAGAAGCCGCGAGATGCGAATTTTTCAGTCTGTGCAACGGCCGAACGACGTGGTCAACCCGGTGCCTGCTCGCCATCGCCACCGCCTGACCAGGACCCTGCGCAGCAACGCTCGCGTCGTCCCGCGTACTGACCCGAGCACTCCTTGGGCGACGAAGATGGTTGCGCTGCGCGAGACTTCACATCCCCCGGCCGGGTTTCACGTCCCGCCGAGCAACCACGATGACCTCCCGGCAGACCACACGCTCGCCTCTGCGCAACCCTTCCTCGACGCGCCGTCGTCGTTTGCCGTCGCACCCAGACGATGTCCTGCGCAAGTTGGCCCGGTCGCCGCAACAGGTGCTTGAACCGCAACTCGAGTTTCAACGCCGCAGCAAGCCGCCCTCGAATCCCTACACGCTTGGACTGTGGTCCACATTGGGGGTCCTCGCAATCCTGGCCATTGTCCCCTGGCTTGTCCCCAACAGGCCAACGATCACCATCCAAGGCATGGCGAACGGCGAGGCGGTTCAGCCGTCGAAGATGCTGTCGCACGTGGTCAAGATCACCACCGAACCCGCAAGCGCGCTGAAGAAGATGGAGCTGACGGTCGACGGAATCGTTGTCGAACCGACGCCCGATGGTGACTCGGCCACGTTGGTATTGGGCGCCATGTCCGAAGGGATTCACGTCATCAAGGTCAAGGCAGGGTCGCGCGTCCTGTACCGGGGCCCCGTTAGCAAGCAAGTGCGCTTCGCCGTTGACTCGACGGCACCTTCTCCTACGGCGCAACTCGCTGTGGCCCCGAAGTCACTCGAAGACGACGTCACCGTGAACGGAACCACCGAAGCCGGTGCAACAGTGTCGGTCAACGGCCGCGATACTCCTGTCACGGTCGACGGATCATTCACGGTCACGTTTCCCCGGGCCCCCATCGGGTCCATCCAGGTCCGTTCTGTAGACCGTGCGGGCAATGTCGGCACCGCCTTACTCCCGGGCGTCAGCGGAAAACTGCTCCCGCCAGTCCGCGGTGTCCACGTCAGCGCAGCGGCCTGGTCATATGAACCACTACGAAAAGAAATCATTGCGCTGATCGACGCGGGAAAAATCAACTCGGTCCAGCTCGACCTGAAAGACGAAGACGGGTTAATGGGCCACCGCTCCAGCGTGCCGCTCGTCAACCAAATAGGGGCGTCGCAAAACCGGTACGACCTCGCCGCTGAAGTCGCAGGCCTCAAACAACGCGGCGTCCGGGTCGTTGGTCGCTTGGTTGTGTTCCGAGACCCGCTTCTGGCCGAAGCCGCGTGGGCCGCAGGTCAGACCGACCAGGTGTTGCAAGGCGCCGACGGCCAGCCGTACAAGGGCAAGTACGGCGGGTTCACCAACCCTTTCAACAAAACTGTGCGCACATACAATCAGGCGATCGCGCTTGAGGCGGCACAAGCTGGCGTCGACGACATTCTTTTGGACTACATCCGCCGCCCCGAAGCGAACGTGGCCAACCTTCGGTTCCCCGGCGCAGAAGGACCCGTGGACTCTGCCCGCGTCTCGGCCGAGATCGTCAGCTTCCTTTACGACATCGGGCGCACCTTGTCTGATACCCCGGCACGGCTTGGCGCATCGGTGTTCGGCGTCGCTGTGGCGGAGGGCGAAAACATCGGCCAGAACGTGCCCGAGATGTCGAAGTCGCTTGACTACATCGCCCCGATGATCTACCCGTCTTCATGGACTGCGGGGCAATTGGGAGTCAACGACCCAACCAGCCAGCCGTACGATATCGTCCTGCGATCACTGCAAGAGTTCCAAAAGGCAAGCGCTGGTACGGGGGTCAAGATCATCCCTTGGCTTCAGGACTTCAGCCTGGGTCGCACCTACGGCTCTAAAGAAGTACGTGCGCAGATCATCGCGTCGGCCGATGCGTGCATTCCTGACTGGCTGATGTGGGACCCCAAGGTGACCTACAGCAGTGAAGGTCTGCCAGTAGGTGTGCAGGAACCAAGCACCAAGCCAGCGTGCCCGAAGGACTGAATGTCCGCTGCTGTCAGGCGCTCCGGACTGGTCCGCGTTAGCGCCCCTCGTACACCGCTGGGCGTTTCTCCAAGAACGCTGCGACACCTTCGCGGCCGTCAGCCGTGAGTGAGATTGCGGCGATCGAACGGGCTTCTCTTTCCATCTGCGATTCCAAGCCGAAGTCAGCACTCTCGCGCAGCAGCCGCTTCGCGCCGCCAAGCGTAAGCGTTGGCCCAGCGGCTAACGCCGCTGCCATTTCGGCCACCGCCGTGTCCAGGTCAGCATCGAGCACAACCTTCGTAATGAGGCCCCAGCCAAGCGCCTGGTCTGCGGTCAACGTTGGGTTGAGCAGTGTCAGCTCTTGGGCCCGTCGCAGCCCGACTGTGCGAGGCAGGAACCAGGTAGAGCTGCCATCTGGTGTAAGTCCGGAACGCGTGTAGGCCATGGTGAACTTGGCGGACGACGCAGCCACCGCAAGGTCACACGCAAGCATCGCCGAGAACCCGGCACCAGCGGCCACCCCGTTGACCTTGGCAATCACCGGAGCGTTCATGCTGGCCAGGCGCGAGATGGCGCCATGGAAATACGTCGTCATTTCTTTGAGCAGCGCTCCCCGGGCCTCGCCAGCCGCCCCGAAGCCCGATAGGTCTCCCCCTGCGAAAAAGGCCTTGCCGTTGCCGGTGAGCACGACGCAGCGCACAGCCGGGTTCTCATCGAGACGGATGGTTGCGTCAAGGAGATCTTTCGACATCTGGAGGTTGAGGGCGTTGAACTGAGCCGGCCGATTGAGAGTGATCGTTGCGACACCCGCTTCGACGTGCAGTTGGATGGTCTCGTAGGTGGGATCGGTGCTGTCGGTGCTGTCGGTGCTGTCGGTGCTCATGGGTAGAGAGTATTCCGATGGCTGCTCGGGCTATCAATCGGAGTGATAGCCCGATTTGACCAGAGAGGGTCTCCAATTGTCCTAACGTTTGCACGTGAGCCTTTCAGATCAATTCCCTGCTGGTGTCCTCACGGGTGACGCCGTGTCCGAGATCTTCGCTTTGGCCAAGTCCAAGCACTTCGCCCTGCCTGCCGCCAACTGCACGGGCTCGAACACCATCAACCCGGTGCTCGAAACTGCCGCACGCGTCAACTCGCCGGTCATTGTCCAGTTCTCCCACGGCGGCGGCGCGTTTGTCGCCGGCAAAGGCATCGGGGTCAAGGGCGATGCAGCCGCCATCCTCGGGTCCGTCGCCGGTGCGCAACAGGTCCATACGTTGGCCGCTGCCTACAACGCTCGGGTCATCTTGCACACCGACCACTGCGCCAAAGACAAGCTCGGTTGGATCGACGGTCTGCTCGACGCCGGCGAAGAACACTTCGCACGCACAGGGTCACCGTTGTACAGCAGCCACATGCTCGACCTGTCCGAAGAGCCCATCCACGAAAACCTCGACATCTGCGTGAGCTATCTCACCCGCATGGCCAAGATGGGCATGACGCTCGAGATCGAGCTCGGCATCACCGGCGGCGAAGAAGACGGCGTCGACAATTCCGACAAGGACCAGGCCGACCTGTACTCGAAGCCAGAAGAGGTGGCCTACGCCTACGAACGGTTGATGGAAGTCTCTGACCGTTTCACCATCGCGGCAGCGTTCGGCAACGTGCACGGCGTGTACAAGCCTGGCAACGTCAAGCTCACCCCAACCATCTTGCGCGACGCGCAGACGCACATCGCCGAGAAGTTCTCCACGGGCGAAAACCCGGTCAACTTCGTGTTCCACGGCGGCTCTGGTTCCACCGCGGAAGAAATCGCCGAAGCCATCTCCTACGGCGTGGTGAAGATGAACATCGACACCGACCTGCAGTGGGCATTGTGGGACGGCATCCGCACGTTCGAAGCAGACAAGCACGACTACCTGCAAGGCCAGCTGGGCAACCCAACGGGCCCTGACTCACCGAACAAGAAGTACTACGACCCACGGGTCTGGCTGCGTCACGCCGAGCAGAGCTTCTCGAAGCGTCTCGAACAGAGCTTCGCCGAGCTGCACAACGTCAACACGTTGGGCTGAATTCAGCAAAGCGGGCAATCGGCTCAGGCGAGCACCGAACGAATCGCCTGAGCTACCGCTTCCGACGCCAGCGCTCGCACCAGGTCAACTGCGACGTCGGGCCTCTTCACGTCTCCCACCGGGCTTTGTCCGGGAGGCGGCACGGACACCGCCACCAGAGCGTCGCCGTCGCCGGTGAGGTGCGATGGCCACACCGCCCGGGCGATGCCGTCGTGCCCGCTTTGGGCCACCAGGTGACAGCCCACCTTGTCGAGCGCAGCGTTGGTTGCAATCACACCGATAACGGTGTTCTCGCGAACGGTATTCCACGCTTCAGGTGCTGCAAACGCTGCAGCCACTGCAGCACCGTCGCGGACCTCGTCACCGGTCACGATGTCGCCCATCGGGTTGACAATGATAAGTGCACTGACTATTAGTTCACCGCTGCGAACGGTAGCGGTGCCAAGCCCACCACGCTGCACAGAATCGGGGCCGCGCCACTTCGATGTCGTTGCCCCCGTTCCTGCGCCGACTCTTCCAACATGGTGGCCTTCAGCGCTTGCCGCCTCACACGCCAGGTACCCCTGTTCAGGACCGGGCCGCGCGGCAGCAGAGCCGACGCCCAGGTCGTAGATCACGGCGCCGACCACAATCGGTACGCGTGCATGGCGAGTTTGGTATCCACGGTCGTGTTCGGCGAGCCACTGCATCACACCATCCGCGGCCGCCAGCCCGAACGCTGAACCGCCCGACAGCAACACCGCATCGATGTGCTGCACCAAGCGGGTTGGATGCAACAGGTCGAACTCTCGGGTCCCAGGGGCTCCGCCGCGCACTTCGCCCGACGCGACGGACCCCTCAGGGAACAGCACCACCGTGCAGCCCGTTTGCGCGGGCTCATTGCTCCAATGCCCCACCGCGATACCGGGGACGTCGGTCAGGGCACTTGGGTGTTGAGCCATCGGCCTCAGACCGTACAGCGGCCACGCCCTGCCCGGCGGACACCACCCCACATACGCGCAACTCGGAGTCAAAACCCACACAACTCGGCCAAAACCGGCAAATTTTTCGCCGGTTTTGGCCGAGTTGCGCGTATGTTTGGGGCGAGTTGCGCGTAAGTGGCAAAAGCTGACGGGCATGGTCGACGGCGTCGGGGTACGGTACGCAAATGCCGTACGCACCTGCCACCCGGACGTTCCTCGACGCTGACAGCCACATCATGGAGCTGCCGGACTTCCTCACCAGCTACGCAGACCCGGCGGTCCGAGACCAGATCCCGTTGGTCAGCTACTCGGCATCCATCGTGACCGACGAAGAGGTTGCTGTCATCGTCGGCCAGGGGAACCGCCACAGCGATGAACACCGAGCCGCACAGATCGCCATGGGTGACACGCTCATCGCAAATTCCAAAGAGATCCAGGCGTTGGGTGCGTTCGACTCGGCTGACCGTTCGATCGCCCTCGACCTGCTGGGCTTCGAACGCCAAATCGTGTTCGCTACCCACTCCGTGGTGATGCCGTTCAACCCGAGTTCGAAACTCGACCCAACGCTTCGATACGCCGCCGTGCGCGCCCACAATCGCCACATGTCCGACTTCTGCGCATCAGATCATCGCCTGTTGGGCGCGGCCATTATTCCGTTGGACGAACCGGAGTTGGCCCTCGCCGAATTGGACTGGGTGCTGGACACAGGACTGTCCGCTGTGTGGGTCCCGCATCGTGCACCGCTCGACCGGTCGCCTGGACATGTCGACTTCGACCCCTTCTGGGCGCGGTTGGCCGAGGCGGACATCCCGTTCTTGTTGCACGTGGGAGGCGCGCCCTTGCAAAGCGCCAAAGCATGGATGAACAACGGCCGACCTCCCACGAAGGACTGGCTGGGTGGCGGCGAAAACCTCCGTACGAAAGACGTCTCGCTATTGCACCAGGGCCCCGAAACGTTCCTCTCGATGCTTGTCCTCGACGGCGTGCTGCATCGTCACCCCAACTTGCGTGGTGCCGCGATCGAGCTGGGAGCCGGATGGGTGCCAGAACTGCTCCGCCGTCTCGACTGGGTGGTTGCAACGTGGAGCCGTAACGACGCCAACCTGCAAGGCCTCAGCCGCAAGCCGTCGGAACAGATCACCCAGCAGTTGGCGTTCACCCCGTTCGTGTTCGAACCCGTCGGAGAGTTCATCGCAAACTCCAACGACGAGCTATATCTGTTCTCCAGCGACTACCCGCATATCGAAGGCGGACGCGATCCCATCGGCCGCTTCGAACGTGCGCTCCAGGAGACCCCTCAGCTCAGCAAGACACGGTTCTACGAGCAGAATTTCCGCCGGATCTTTCCTAACTTGTAACGACGACACCACGCGCCCGGCGTCAACTCACAACGCGGTAGTGACCGACAATCTGCCAGGCGAATAGCACATCTTCTTCCTGCGCTCCGTTGCCAACATTGTGAACAACCAGCGGAACTCCTGTAGCCGTCTTGCGGTCACTGACGATTCCGATGTGATCGACCGGGATCTTCATCGCCACGATGTCGCCCGGGCGGTAGTCCTCGGCCTTCTCTGTGACGGGCAACGCGTAGCCGCGCCGTGTGAAGTAGGTAACGATGTTCGGGACGCGTCGATGGTCGATGTTGGTGTCGGGCTTCTTCAAACCCCATTTGCGTGGGTACTTCGCAAAGTTCGCCTTCATGTCCACATTGATGCGGAGCTGCAGATCGGTGCCAATGCCTCGAAGCGCGCGCACGACCACGTCCGAACACACCCCGGTCTCGATCGGCACGTCTCCGCCCGGAAACCCAATCCCGACGTAGCGAGGGTCGTACCCGGTGGTCACACCGACTTGGCTTCGAGCGGCTTCGACAAGGCGCAAGGCGGCGGACGCGGCCGATACTGAGTGCCCTGACGGCACGGACGTTGTTGCCCTTCGAGTGGTTGACTGCGAAGGAACGGCACCGGACCGCGTCGAGGCAACAGACCCGGCTGCCGGGTTGGAGTCCGTCTGGACAACGAGCGTCGTGACGCACCCCAGGACCACGCCGATTGCGGCGATCCTCCCAGCGGTGTGCCGGCGCCCTCTGCGGCCCGGGGTCATCCGCCGACCTGCACCCATAGGCCGGTGCGGGCACTCTGGGCCACGGCATCGCACACCACCAAGGAGCGCAGCCCATCGGCGAACGTCGGATAGCTGGCAGCCCCCTTGCCCGGGCCACCCGCTAGTACGTGTGCATACAGATCGTTGAACAGCGCTCGGAACGTGTCTGGGTAGCCCTCGACATGGCCTGCGGGGTAGCCGACGACGGCTGCGGCGCTGGGATACAGCAGCGACGCGTCTCGCTTCATGATCTGGTTGGGCTGCCCACGATGACCGACCCACAGGTCTTCCGGGTTTTCGGTGTTCCAACTCATGGCGGACTGGGTGCAGTCGATTTCCCAGTTGAGGAAGTTCTTCCGACCGGCGGAAATTTGCGACACCGTCGCGGTTCCCCTCGCTCCGGTGTCGAACCGCAGCAACATGCCTGCTGCATCGTCTGACGCAACCCGTTCGGTGACTCGGTCGGCATCGATCGCTGTGTGACTGGCGAACGTCTCGACTTCACCGACCGGCCGCGTGCGCTGCTGATGGAACGTGTGCAGATCAGCCATCACCTGGGTGATCTTGGCGCCCGTGATGAACTCGACGTTGTCGAACCAATGCGACCCGATATCAGCAACCGCCCGCAGTTCACCGCCCTTTTCCGATTCCAGCCGCCAGTTCCAGTCCGTCTCGAACAACAGCCAATCTTGGAGATAGCCACCGGTGACCAGCCGTACATCGCCCAGCTGCCCGGCGGCAACCATTTCGCGGGCCTGGTGAACCATTGGGTAATAGCGCTGGTTGAAACACACCGCAGCGATGACTCCGGCCGCTTCGGCCCGAGCCACCAGGTCTTTGCCTTCGGCGATGGACACCGCCAACGGCTTCTCGCACAGCACATGCTTTCCTGCAGCGATGACCGCTGCTACTTGTGCGTGGTGCAGGTGGTTGGGAGTGGTGATGTGCACCACATCGATGTCGGCGTCCGCAAGGAGCGCATCCAAGCCGTCGTAGACGTCGGGCAGATTGGTCTTGGCAGCCTTCTGACGAGCCCGCTCTGGGGTGGACCCCACGATGCCCTTGACGTGAACACCTAACCGCCGCAGCGCTTCGGTGTGGGTCACACCCATGAAACCAGTTCCTACGATTCCTGCTGTCAACGTGCTGTACGGGTGGGTGCTCATGAACAACTCCTGCCTGGAGGACGTCTAGACCGTAGTGTGGAACTATGTCAGGCGAGCACCTCTACCCCTCTCATTCCGCGAGCGCGTTTTCGCGATCCGATGCGCTTGCGCTCGATGCCGCCGACCCGTTACGGGGCATGCGGGACCGCTTTGATCTGCACGCAGAGGGGATCTACCTCGATGGCAACTCGCTTGGCGCGCTCCCCCGCGGAGTTGCTGAAGCAGTGGCGCACACCGTGCACCACGAGTGGGGAACGAGGCTCATCCGCAGCTGGAACGAGGCGGATTGGTTCACGTCTGCAACCCGTGTCGGAGCGATGGTTGCGCCGCTGATCGGCGCATCGGCGCACGAGGTTGTGGTGTGCGATTCATTGTCGATCAACCTGTTCAAGTGCATGAGCGCAGCGCTGCGCGTCCAGCAGGCATCCGGGCGAAACGTGATCGTGAGCGAAGTCGGCAATTTCCCGTCAGACGCATACATCAACCATGGCGTGGCCCAGGCGTTCGGTGCGACGGTTGTCGATGTCGACCCTGCCGAGGTTCCCTCCGCTATCGCAGACGCAGGGCAAAACCTGGCCGTCGTGCAGCTCACCCATGTCCACTACAAGACAGGCGCGGTGTACGACATGGCTGGCATCACCGAACTCACCCACCGCAACGGCGGATTGGCTATGTGGGACCTGGCACACTCGGCGGGAGCGTTGCCCGTCTGGCTGAACGACTGCAACGTCGACTTCGCCGCCGGGTGCGGTTACAAGTACCTCAACGGCGGTCCCGGGGCGCCGGGATTCGTGTTCGTGGCAGAACGCCATCACACTGGCTTATCCCAGCCCATCAGCGGATGGTACGGCCACGCCAACCCCTTTGCGTTCGACCACGCCTACGAGCCAGCTGGTGGCTTGGGGCCTATGCTCGTTGGTACCCCACCCATCTTGGCCATGGTTGCGTTGGAAGCGGCTTTGCAGCTGTGGGCCGACGTCGACCTGGGCCAGCTTCGTGCAAAGAGTATGGCGATGGGAGACCTGTTCCTCCGCCTTGCTGACGAACGTCTGCATACGTACGGCTTTGGCGTCGCCTCACCGCGTGACGCTTCAAGTCGGGGTAGTCAGGTGTCGCTCACGCACCGCGAGGGATACTCGATCATGCAGGCGCTGATTGCCCGCGGCATCATCGGTGACT
>JAYSSK010000161.1:0-3888 GCA_043720595.1 Acidimicrobiia bacterium | reverse complement strand
TGAAGGCCGCCGACATCGGCATTGCGATGAACAATGCAACAACCGCAACTAAGGCTGTTGCCGAACTGGTGCTGCTCAATGGACGGTTCGATCTGTTGCCAAGCGTCGTTGCCGAAGGGCGCAGGGTGTTAGCCAACATGGAACGCGTGTCAGCGCTGTTCATCACGAAGACGGTCTACGCGGCAGTCTTCGCCCTCGCAGCAGGGGTTTCGCAGCAGGCATATCCGTTCCTGCCTCGGCACATTGCACTCGTCGCTGACTTGACCATTGGCATCCCTGCCTTTCTTTTGGGGTTCCGGCCGTCTGCACGACCTGCCGAACCCGGCTACTTGCGACGGGTCGCTCGCTTTTCGGTCCCGGCGGGCTTGACGACAGCCGCGGTGACGCTGCTTGTGTTTTCTCTCCTGCGTTCGTCTCTGTTCGAAACGCCACTTGCCAATGCGCGGACCGCCGCTGTCCTGACGCTCGCAACGTGCGAGTTCTGGGTGCTCTACCGGCTGGTGCGTCCGCTCGATCGGTACGAAGCCACGCTGATCACAGCACTTCTGTCGGCGTTTGCCGGTGTCTTCGCCATACGGCCAGTTGGTCGGTTGTACGAGCTGCACCTCCCATCTGTCGAGGCCCTCGCCACGATGGCGGTCCTTTTGAGCGGCTGCCTGCTGGTGCTCCAGTTGGCGTTGAACAGGACTCGGGCCTTATGAACATCTGGACTAGGCACATGAGCAGCATGTTTGGAAACATCCAGGCAGCTCGGGTATGTCGTCCTAGCAGGCTAACTAAACTAGCGATGAGTTCTTTGCTGTCATCATGACGTATGCCTTTTTGTTTGCCAGAAGACCCCTCGGCTGAACAAATGGCTCATCGGGCTCGGCCGCTAAGCGCGGAGCACATTGCCGACTAATTCCCGTGCCGCAGCCTGCACTTCGACGAGATGATCTGGTCCCTTGAAGGATTCCGCGTAGATCTTGTACACGTCTTCGGTTCCGCTGGGGCGTGCGGCGAACCATGCATTTTCCGTGGTGACTTTTAAGCCGCCGATGGATGCGCCGTTTCCTGGCGCTGCAGTGAGTTTGGCCGTGATTGATTCGCCAGCGAGGGTTGTTGCGGTGACCTGCTCCGGAGAGAGCTTGCTGAGGATTGCTTTCTGATCGCGGGTGGCCGGTGCGTCGACCCGCGCGTACGCAGGGTCACCGAATGACTTGGTGAGGCGGCGGTAGTGATCGCTCGGAGAAACACCGGTCACCGCGAGAATCTCCGAGGCCAGCAAGCCGAGGATGATGCCGTCTTTGTCTGTTGTCCAAACGCTGCCGTCTGTCCGGAGGAACGAAGCCCCAGCGGACTCTTCGCCGCCGAACCCGACCGTTCCGTCTGACAAGCCGGGGACGAACCACTTGAACCCGACGGGTACTTCGATGAGGGTGCGGCCCAATGAACGTGCGACCCGGTCGATCATCGAAGACGAAACGAGCGTCTTGCCGATTGCGCAGTCGGCACGCCAACCTGGTCTGTGCACATACAAATACTGGATTGCCACTGCCAAGTAGTGGTTGGGGTTCATCAACCCGCCGTCGGGCGTAACGATGCCGTGGCGGTCGGAATCTGCGTCGTTGCCTGTCGAGATCTGAAACGCATCACGGTTGGCAATGAGCGATGCCATTGCGTTGGGCGACGAGCAATCCATCCGGATCTTGCCGTCCCAGTCCAACGTCATAAACCGCCAAGTGGGGTCGACCACAGGGTTGATCACCGTGAGGTCCAGCCGGTGGCGGTCTGCGATTGCACCCCAATAGTCGACGCTGGCTCCGCCGAGCGGGTCTGCGCCGATGCGAACTCCGGTGGTTCGGATTGCGTCGAGGTCGACAACGTTCGGCAGGTCCTCGACGTAGACGCCGAGGTAGTCATAGGTGTGCGTGGTTTCGGCGGCTCGTGCGCGAGCGAACCCGACCCGCTTGATGTCCTTCCCGCCAGCTTCAAGGATCTCGTTTGCCCGGTTGGCGATCCACCCTGTGGCATCGGTGTCGGCTGGCCCGCCGTGAGGAGGGTTGTATTTGAACCCTCCATCTCGTGGGGGGTTGTGCGAGGGTGTGACAACGATGCCATCTGCCAGACCCGGGTCGTTTGAGCGGCTGCCGCGATTCGCAGTGATGATGGCGTGCGAGACCGCTGGGGTTGGCGCAAACCGGTCGGCGGCGTCGATCATCACGGTGACACCGTTAGCCGCCAGCACCTCCAAAGCGGTGGTGTGGGCTGGGAGGCTGAGTGCGTGGGTGTCTTGACCGAGAAACAGGGGTCCACCGAACCCCCGGGTCTTGCGGTACTCGCAAATGGCCTGTGTCGTGGCAGCGATATGGGAATCGTTGAAGGCCCCGTCCAGGCTGGAACCGCGGTGGCCTGACGTCCCGAACGCAACCCGCTGGGCTGGGTCTGACAGGTCTGGACTGAGCGCGTAATACGACGTGACAAGTTTCGAGATGTCCTCGAGGTCAGCAATCTGAGCGGGTTGGCCGGCACGGGGTGAACTCACGTCCGCCAGCGTACGAGCACCCAATGCGTCGTGCCTTCCCAACACCCTCCAACCCAACACCTCTGGTGATCGGCGACCGAATAATTGATCATTCGTGGGCACTGAAGGTGATCGTGTATCCAGGTTTCTGGCCATGGCTTCTGGCGGCTTTGTCAGATATGGTCGTCAGATACCACTCTGAGTGCCCAAATGTGGCCCTTAATGCGCTGCGCCCCGTTGAAGGAAACCAACATGACAACTCTTTCCGAACCGCAATCCGAACCGAAAACCCGCTCTCGCAGGTCTCGCACCACCATGTTTGCAGCCGTCACCGGCCTCGCCACGTTCGCTGCTTCTGGTGCCATTGCAGCCGGTCTAGGTGTCCGATTCAACGGAGGCGATGGCGGAGGCGCTCGCCTCGATTGCCCGCGGGGCATGGCCCGGTTGGGTCACGTATTCGACGTGAATGCTTCGGTGTTCCCCGGCGACCCAGCTCCATCGATCAGTATCGTGGCCAACATCCCTGAAAACGGGTTCCAGGTCGAGGAAGTCAAAACCGGCGTCCACACCGGAACGCACATCGATGCTCCCGGCCACTTCATCGAAGGCGCTCGCACCATCGACGATCTTGCAGCTACCGAGTTCGTCTGGCCCGCATACGTGATCGATGTCCGCGCCCGAATGGCGACCACGGCCGACGACGGTTTCGAACTCACGGTTGATGATATTCGTGCTTATGAACGTCAGAACGGCAAGATTGCCAAGGGTTCGATGGTCATCATCCGCACCGGCTTTGACCAGTACTTCCGTACGCCTGCCTTCCTCGGCGCCGCTCCCGGCTTCTCGGGCGATGCCGTCAACTGGATGGTTTCCAACCGTCAGATCGGTGGCGTCGGTTCAGACACCTTTGGTCCCGATGCAACGTCAGACGCCGGCTTCAACGCCACCTACAACATCCTGGCTGCCAACAAGGTTGCGCTGCCCGGCCTCAACAACCTTGGCGCACTCCAGATTAAGGGCGACCTCATCATCGCTTCGGCCGTTGCACTGCGAGATGGCTCGGGTTACCAGACCGATCCGCTGGCATGCCTTGGCCAGGAATCTCGCAACGACAACGACAACAACGACTGACCCTCGCTGACCGCCGAGGCGCTACAGCCCCGTCTTTACAACCCGGCAGGCAGGTCCCAGACCTGCATGTCCGGCAATGAAATCTTGATGTCGCTGCGGCCCTGTTGGGCCGCAGCGGCGTTCAGCAGGAAACTTCCGATTCCGGCCGCGCCCTGCATGTATCCGGTCTGGCGCTGCAAGAACTTTGGCCGCACCCGGTGCTCGGCCTGACTCCAAACCCGACCGCCGCCGCCGTCGGGACGTGTCGGGCCGTG
>JAYSSK010000160.1:0-3893 GCA_043720595.1 Acidimicrobiia bacterium | reverse complement strand
CCACGCCAGCAGCCGCTGGGTCTGTGTTCGTGTTGCTCGCACTGACAGCTGGGCGAGTTCGACCTCGCGATCGTTGACAGCGAACGCGTGATGCGACGCCTTGTGGGGATCAATTCCAATGATGACATCCATGAGCCCTCCTCGGGTTCCGATTGTGTTGATGGGACCGCGGTGGGCACTCCTACTTTGGGACGTTGGTGCTCGTTCCTCTCTCGAGCCACACCACAGCGAGATCGCTGCCAGAGCACTTCGTTAGAAAGCCAGACCCGAAAGCTGGCTGGCACTTCGTGAGCTACAGACAGCGACCTCAACGACGCTACGAAACCGTCGCGCCATCCACCAGTCTCAAGTAGGCACATCGGGGGCACGTTCGCACGGGCGGTCCGAGCAGCCAGACGGTTCGATGAGATTGAACTTTGCAACGATTGACAGCGGTTTCACCAGCCATCAGCGCTGTCCGTTCTTCCGGCTCCACGATCGGGGGCGTCACCGACCGCAGTTGCCCGACTCAGCGGTCGAGAAGGTCCTCGTTGCCCAGCGGACGACCCACGATACGAAACGTGTCCGGCCGCCCAGAAGCCGGTGGCACCTCGCGGCGCGGCGCCTGAGCGGGCAATCTAAGCGGCATGCCGAGGGCACGCCGCGCCGTCACCGTGGTCGCTCTGACCGCCCTCACCGCATGCGGTGACCCCCTTGCCCGCGCCAAGTGATATAGCGCACACGTCCAGAGACGAGTCGACTGTTGCCACGCCGACGTCGGACACGCACGGCCAACGGCCGACGAGCCGCGAGGTTGAAGGCCCTTCGAGGTTCTTCTTCATCGTGGACGGACCGCTGGTGACGAACGGCCCTCCGTGGGACTGCGCCACCGCCGGAACCAGCTGCGAAGGGCTCGACGGGAACTTCGGTGGCACGATCGAATTGCTCGACGACTGCATCATCGTGCAGGGCTCTGACAGCCCACCTGGTTCCAAGTCAGTCGTCGTCTTTCGATTCGGCGTGACCTGGAACGACGCTACCCAGACGATCCTCGGGCTGGGACCGGACCCAGTTGCGATCGGCGACGAAGTAAGCGGCCTTGCCGTGTCGGATGCGCAGCCAGATGACTGGACGCAGAGTTTGGGGCTGCCGGAAGTCCCGGCGAAGGTGCGCGAGTGCATGCAGACAGCGAGCACTGACTCGATTCGCTACAACACGCCATGGACGGGAAATAATGTCGCACCGCTCGACACCGTTCATTCCGAAACGAGTTCGCCGCCCGGCAGGTAGCCCCGACGAACTGTTCTGGCACGGCGCTCACGAGTCGATCCATCTCCACGGAGCCTTCATCCCCTCGATCGAAGGGATTGCCTCGATGCGTGGTCCGTCGTCGGCGGACCAACGCCCTACGTTCACCGCTGCCGCTCGCGCGTAGACCGGGTAGAGCGCCAGCGCTGTAGCGCATTGGCCAGTTCGGCGCGAGTCCCAAGTTTGCGACCATCGCCATCAGGCGGATCGAACGTGGTGATCACTGCAAGCAACAGGCTCGTGCGACGCGCCTGAATCCGCCCTGCCCCCGAACGCCCGGCTGGGCGCCACTCACGGTTACGGCGCCACGTCGATACCCTGGCGCGACTTGTGCCAACTCGGTTCTCGTGCCTGGCACGATGGCGTCATGGCAGACCTCGCGACTCGTGCTCAGCAAAGTCTCGATCTCCATCATTCGGGCACCACGCTCGTGCTCCCGACGGTGTGGGACGCATGGTCGGCAAACGCGGTCGTCGCCGCCGGGTTTCCCGCGTTGACGATCGGCAGCCACCCCCTTGCAGAATCGCGTGGGCAGGGCGACAACGAGGCTATGTCCCTCGACGGACGCCCTTGACGGGATCCGTCGCATCACCGCCGCGGTCGACGTGCCTGTGAGCGCCGACATGGAGTCCGGCTACGACACCGCCGCTACCGAGCTCGTCGAAAGGATCCTCGACGCTGGCGCCGTCGGCATCAACATCGAAGACACCGTCCACAGCGAGAAGCGTCTGCGCTCGGTCGCTGAGCACGCCGACTACATCGGGGCACTTCGGTCGGCGGCGGACGCCGCCGGAGTCGCACTCGTGGCCAACGCCCGCACCGACGCTTTTCTGGGGCGAACCGAGGTGTTCGATGACCCGCTCACCGAAGCGATCCGTCGTCTACGGGCGTGCGAGGATGCCGGCGCCCGATGAGTCTACCCCGTTCGGGCACCCGATGCCGCTGCGGTGCGGACACTTCTCGACGAGCTCACGGGACCGATCAATCTCATTGCCCACCCCGTCAACGGCTCCTCTGCCGGCTCCCTCGCCGACCTGCGCGCCATGGGAGTGCACCGGGTGTCATTCGGCCCGTTCCTCCAGATGACACTGACCGAGTCAATCACCGATCTCGTCACGCCCTGGCTCCCCTGACCGCGCGTCCCCGATCGTCGGCTGAGGACGACCAGAGATCGTCAGAATTCCTGGCTTGCCAGGAACTCGGTGATGAACGGTTTCATGCTGTCGATGATTTCAGGATTGATCGCGCTGAATACGATCAGGACGTCATCGATCATCACTCTGATGCTGTTCTCGGTTCGGTACACCGTCCAACCTGCGATCTCCTCGGCTCGGGCGCCCGGTGTGTTGGCCACATTCTCAGCGAACAGGTCGAGGCTTCCAGCGTCGATGCAACTACCTGCGAGTCTCGCAAGCGTGACAGTGAGGTCGTCCTCATCGTAGGGATCTGTTGGCGAAGCAGTCTTCGGGCGTATGTAGCCCACATAGAACCGTTCGACGCACGGCTTGAGAGGTGAGTTGTGTATCTCGCCGAGCGAGAAATCGCGTGGCAAGTCCCCGTACACGTAGCCAGGGATGTCCGGCATGTAGTAGAGATCGCCGTTCATCCCTTGCTGATCGAACGGCCCGAGCGGCTCGCCAACGGTACCCAACAGTTTGTGAACATAATCGTCAGTACGGTCCGATCCTCGAACGATCCACACATGGTCTTCCGTCGCCCACAACCACTGCATGGTGAGGTCGATCTCTTGCACAGCGCCGATCACAGCAAAGCCATCTATGCCGATCCAGAACGGTATAGCGCTGTGACTGATGATCAAGGTCTGTCCGCCATTCTCAACAGCACTTGCGGGTAGCATCACGAAGGTCGCGAAGGTGTGTTCGACGACCGCATCAATCGCTGACCAATCGGTGGAGTCGACCACGATGAGACGTCCCACCGGTGTGCCGTCGGCATCGAGCACATTGGCGTGGTGAGTGGTCAGGCCCGACGGCACGGCCTGGGCGTCCATCGACCAGAACGGTTCGTCGGCTGTCACCCGTGCGGTCGAATACCCGTCAATGACGGGTATTGCCATTTCCAACCCCCTGTCGTACGGCGGGAACTCCGGCAGATCCGCTGTTGTCACCACGACTGGCGCAGGTACAGTTCTGGCAGGAGCTGTCGTCGAAGGGACGGTTGTTGTCTTGGCAGTGGTTGTGTTCGGCGCAGTTGTGACGGTCGGCGGGGTCGTGGCCGTAGTCGTTGCCGGGGAGGTCTGCGGAGCCGACGGGGTTCCTGATGTCAACGCTGAGACCTCGGCTTGCGTCTCGGGTGCACCACTGCACGCGGCCATCGCGAAGACAATGATCGGCAAACCGATGGACCTCGTGTGAGCAGCCATAACAATGTTCCCTCTACTGGACTCCATTCTTCACCAGAGCTGCGGAGGACACAAGCCTGTCGACCGCAACGCAGCTCACAAGTGCGGGTCCGTTTACGGCGCTGCGCCTCCGCGAAGTGTCCCAGACCGCCGGTTATACGGGTGATCCACCTCCTGGGTCAATGGCTCGGGGATTCTTCTTGGGCTCAGGTCCGTCGATGGAGGGAAGTGTCTTATGTGGGTT
>JAYSSK010000159.1:0-1623 GCA_043720595.1 Acidimicrobiia bacterium | reverse complement strand
TTCAGCACATCGCCGCCGACGGCATTTGGCGCGGCTTGCTCCTCCGCCCACGACCCAGTCTCTGATCGTCACGTATCCGTCGCCTCGTGGGCGTGTCCCGCAGGCTGGTGGGCGTGTCCTGCAGGTTTGGGCGTGCCGTGCAGGCTGCCTGGCACGCCCAGCCATGCAGGGAACGCCCACTGACGCTCCCTGACAACACGCTGGGTTTTTTGGGTCGCCAGAACTGGGGACGGGTTCCTACGGCTGAATCTCGATGGTGACCTTGCGGCTCTTGTCCTCGTCGACGTCGGGCTGAGTATCGCCCTTGGCATCGACGGAGAACTCGATCTTCGAGGCATCTGCTCCGAGTCCCTTTTCAAGGTCGGCCTTCACATTGTTGGCACGAGCGACGGACAGTTCACGGTTCCGCTCGGGATTACCCCGAGTAGATGCATGGCCCACGATGATGACTTTGGTTCCGGCGGGCAATGACTTCAACTTCTCGACTGCGCCGTCGATCTTTGCCTGCGCCTCGGCGTCGATTCGGGCCGACGCGTTTGCGAAGTAGACCGTGAGCGACTCTGGCGTTGCCGGTGCAGCCACCAACGAAGCAAGGTCGATTCCCGGCGGCAACAACACCGTGTCGATGGCATGGATCACGCCGTTCGACGCCGGAATATCGGGCGTGATGATGTTGGCGTCGTTGGCCTTCACCGGATCGACGGACAGCGTGACTGTGTCGCCCTGCACCGTTGCGATGTCGCCGGCAGAGATGTCCTTTGCAAATGTTTCCCCGCTCACCACGTGATAGGTGAGCACCTTGGCCAACGTGTCCTTGTTCTCCGGTTTCAGCAACGCATCGAGCACACCTTCAGGGAGCTTGGCGAAGGCCTCGTCGGTTGGCGCGAACACCGTGAACTTGCCCTCGCCCATCAGCGTGTCTTTCAGTCCAGCTGCCTCGATCGCGGCGGTGAGCTTGGTGAAGTTGCCGGCGCCGGCGGCGACCACCGGAATAGGGTTCGCCGCCGCGGCAACCGTGGTGTCGGCTGCTGCAACTGCCGCAATGGTTGTCTCGGGTGCGAGCGTTGTTTCCACAGCAAGCGTGGTTTCAACCGCAACAGTTGTGTCGAGCGCAGCAGCCGTGTCGGGTGCAGCCGTCTCGACCGGCGCGAACGTCGTTTCGACTGCTACTTCGGTGTCGGCTGCTGCAGCGATGTCTGCGTCACCGTCGCCACGTGGCCAAAAGGCCATTGGAATGGTTCCAAGCGCAACCAGCGGAAGCCACCATGGCCGCTTCCGGCGGATGGCGTATTCCTCGATGGTCTGCTTCTGAGTGATTGTGGTCGTGGTGACCGTGGTCGTGCTGGACGCACCGGCCGAAGCCGACGCGCTGCGCGACGTATCTGGATTGTCAGTCATGGGTTGCTCTCTGCCTTCGTCTCTCCGTCAGGTTCAGCCGTCGTTGCGACCGGCGACGAGTCGATCGGTGAGGGCCTTGAATGCAGCCATGTCACCGCGTGCAAGCAACCCGGATTGTTCGGCCCAGGTGGACAGGCTTGGAGCGAAGCTCAGCCCCGCTGCTTGGATGGCACCCTTGAGCTGGTCTTCCGACGAGGCAGCCAATTTGGCGAAGGTGTTGATGCC